>CAZGUB010000119.1:0-4459 GCA_964528935.1 uncultured Flavobacteriaceae bacterium
TACACTCTTTCCCTACACGACGCTCTTCCGATCTAAAGAAAAAATCCTACACCAAGAAATCAAATCCCGCTACGAAGAGCAAACCCGAGCCTACTATGCTGCTGCACGATTATGGACCGACGCCATCATAGATCCTGTGGACACACGTCAGTGGATCAGCACTGGCATCAAAGCCGCTAATCACGCTCCCATAGAACGACAATTCAATATGGGCCTGCTACAGGTCTAAACTTGACCCAACTGAGCCATGGTTTTTTTTCTCAGATACTTGCCGTTGTTTTTCAAGATTTCGGGAGTAAAAAATACAGTTTTGGGTTTTTCGTGTTTTTTTAGGCTTTTACAAGTCGCCAGTTGCGTCATGACCACTGCGGACTGGGACGGATCTCCTTCGACCACCAGCACCAGTTTTTGCCCCAAAATAGTGTCGGGAATACCGTGCAAAAAAAATGGAAGTTCCAAATATCGAGACAACTTTTTCTCCACCATCTCGGGAGATATTTTAAAACCACCACTGTTGACCACATGGTCTTTTCGCCCCAAATAAGTAAAGGTGTTTTTGTCGTGCAACTCCACCAGGTCGTGGGTTGTAATCCGCTGATCCGAAATATCTGGGGCATCGACCATTAGGCAACCCTCTGCATCGGTATTTAGATGGATACCCTCCAAGGCTTGAAAAGGTTTTTGAGGCAAGGCAATTCTTCTGGTGGCAATATGGGTAATGGTCTCGGTCATACCATAGGTTTCATAGCAATTGGAATGAATGGCCACAAGCTGCTCTTGCAATGCAGCAGAGATCGGTGCACCGCCGATAATGAGGGTCTTGATCTGATGCAGTCGATCGAGACTGTGGTAGGCCTGCATGGGGGTCATGGCCGCAAAATCATAGAACCGATATAAGTCTTTCATGGGATGGGCGGAGGGCTTAACCAATTCCAGTGACAAGCCCAATATCATGGCCCGAACCAACATCATTTTCCCAGCGATAAAATCCGCTGGCAAACAATGGAGTGCGGAATCGCCAATGTTTACGTTAAAAAAATTACCTGTCCGAATGGCAGAACTTACCATGGCCTGTTTAGAAATTGGAATCCGTTTGGGGTCGCCCGTAGAACCAGAAGTTTTGACCAGTATAAAATCTTCCTTATCCATCCAGTCCATGATGAAGTGCCCAATCGATTGCTCGTAGAGAGCCCCCTCTTTAATGTAATCATATCCAATCTCTTTAAGGTCTCCCGTAGAAAAAGAATAGCCGTTGAGCCTAAATCGGTTGTGAATTTTGGTATGGTGTGGAGTTTTCATTAAAATTTACGGGTGAGGCGTTGGATGGCATTTTTCCATTGATACTTTTTAGCAAATACCAGAGCCATCGCAGGATATACGATGACCAAAGTCAGAACAAGCTCTTGGCCAAGCGATGGCTCTCCTTGGTCTATAAGTAAAGATTCCGTCTGAAAGGCAGTCCAAGAGGCAGTAACCAGCAGAGCGGTTACCAAATTATTGGCGGCGTGGAAACCCAGAGCCAATTCCATCCCATCGTCCATCAAAGTAATCACCCCCAGAAACAATCCCGTCCCGAAATAATACCACAACAAATGGATGCCCAATTTTTCGATCTCCGGATTCCACAGATGCAACAAACCAAAAATAACTGAAGTGAACAGCAAAGGCAACCAGCGGTTTTTGAAAAGGACACCAAATCCTTGTAGGAGATACCCTCTAAAAACAAGTTCTTCAACCGAAGTCTGAATGGGAATCATCAAAACACCCAACAAAACCAATATCAAAAAAGGGAGGGGCTTAAAATTCCAAAGATAATCATCGGGGCTAATCAAGTAGGCCAACAAAACCATTGCGGCAGAAACGACCCCCCACAAAAAAAAGGAAAAGCAGATTCTTCTTAAATCAATCTTTTCACGGGCTGTGACCAATGAGGTAAAACTTTGATGGTGCATTTTTCTTACCACCCAATAGATAAAGGGTAAGGTAAAAACAAAGGGCAGTAACAACAAAAACAAGCCCAAATTGGACGAAATGGAACCCAATATGTCTGAGGGATCGGCACTTCCGTCCATAACATGACTGTTCACGATTAGATAGAGCGACAGCGGAATCTGTCCGATAAAATGAAAAAAAATAAAAACCAGCGATCCTTTAAGGTAGGTGATAAAGGATTGGTTTTGTGTAGTGACTTGTTCTAAAAATTTCATAAGTAAAGGAGATCCCATTTTTGTTCTGGATCAAAAGTAAGATAGCCATTCCGAACCTCCAAGGGAGCGGTAAAGTTATTGAGAAACAAACTTCCGGTACCCAGTCCCTGATGTCCTTTGGTTTGCAAGGAGTAAGTCCATTGGGCAATGGCATTCAGTCCAATATTGCTCTCCAGTGCACTGGTTACCCACCATCCTATTTGGCGTTGATTGGCTAGCTCAATCCATTGCTCGCTGGCCTTAAAGCCCCCCAACAACGAAGGTTTTAGGATGATGTATTGCGGTGCTATCGCATCCAGCAGCGCTGCCATATCTTGGGTTTCGGCAATACCGATCAACTCCTCGTCCAAGGCAATGGGCAGGGGAGTGTCTCGACACAAACGGCCAATGGCAGTTGTTTGGCCGGCAGCGATGGGCTGTTCGATCGAATGGATGTCCAAATCCGCCAAGGCCTGCAATCGCTCTCGTGCTTGAGCGGGAGTAAAAGCACCGTTGGCATCGACCCGAAGTATCAACTGATCTGCATCAAATGATTTACGAACTTCGGTCAACAAAGATAGTTCCTGAACAAACTCTATGGCACCTATTTTCAATTTGATACAATCGAATCCCTGGGCTATTTTCTGTTCTATCTGTTCCCTCATAAAAGAAATATCTCCCATCCACACCAATCCATTGATGGGAATGGAGGAAAACCCACGAGTGAAATCGGAGGGAAAAAGCGAATAGGGTTCCTCAGACTTTAAGGACAACAAGGCCATTTCATAGCCCATACGTATAGAAGGCCATGATTTTAATGCCTCGGCAGGAATGGTTTGTTGGTCGTTGATCTGTTCGCAAAAGGACTGGAGCCGGATTTCAAAATCGGGGCAATCGTCACTACTCAAACCTCGAAAAAGGCCACATTCCCCCACTCCTGTTTTTTCACCATCGTTCAAGAACAACAACCAAGTTTCTCTATCGTTCAGCACCCCTCTGGAGGTACCGCTAGGACGCTTAAACTTCAACAAATGGCGCTGATAAGATACTTTCATGGAATCAGAAAAAAATAGCAAAAAGAGCCAAAGCCATAGCAAAAGTAGTCAAAGCCAAAGGTTTCAATAAGGGGTCAAAATCTTTGGGAGCCTCGACGCCATAAACTTTATAGAGGTGATACAGCAACGGCAAAGCCATCAATAAGAGTAAGGGTTGATCCAATACCCTGGGAAACTCCATTCCGAGGAAGAAAAAAAAGAGCCCGCCCAATATCAAAAAAAAGTGATACTGTTTGGCCCTGCGAAGCCCCATTTTTACCACTAAGGTATTTTTCCGGGCTCTTTTGTCATTTTCTATATCACGCATATTGTTTAGGTTGAGAACTCCCACACTCAACATTCCAATGGCTGTTCCAAGGGCAAATGAATCAAAATCCATCGTTTTGGATTGCAGGAAATAGGATCCCACCACACTGACCCAACCAAAAAAAATAAAAACAAAAACATCTCCCCAACCGTGGTAGCCGTAGGCATTTTGTCCCATGGTATAACGAAGGGCAGCCCAGATGGCGGCAATGGCCAGCAATAGAAAAGCCAAAGAAATCAACAGTTGTTTGGCACACAGTGCGATATAAATCAGCACCACCGACAACAGCAATGAAACGACTGCCGCAGCATAAATCCCATATTTAAGCTGGAGGGGGGTGAGCCAATTTTTCTGTAAAACTCGGTTGGGACCAATTCTATCCTGGCTGTCCGTCCCTTTGATGCCATCGCCATAATCGTTGGCAAAGTTAGAGGTAATCTGAAAGGCAATAGCAGTCAATAGGGAGATTACAAAAACGGGAATCGAAAAATTGTGTAAGGACAGTGCCAGCGCATTACCGGTCATGATCCCCGCCACCGATAGCGGAAGGGTTCGCAATCGCGCCGCAACCAACCAGACTTGTCTTTTAGATTTCAAAAATCAAGGAAACTTTGGATATTGCTTAAAATTGGGATCTCTTTTTTCCAAAAAAGCCTGCTTGCCTTCTTGGGCTTCGTCCATCAAATAGTACATCAATGTGGCATCTCCGGCCAACTGCATGAGTCCGTGTTGACCGTCCAGCTCGGCATTCATACACCTTTTGATCATACGCAAAGCCAAAGGACTTCTTTTTTGCATGAGTCGGCACCATTCCAATACCGTACTTTCCAATTCATCGAGCGGCACTACCTTGTTTACCAATCCCATTTGCAAGGCCTCGGCAGCAGAGGATGGCTGGCAGAGGAACCAGA
>CAZGUB010000120.1:0-4455 GCA_964528935.1 uncultured Flavobacteriaceae bacterium
CAATGGATCTACAAAAAACTCCACACAACTGTCTCGGTGAACGGCTGTATTGGGCTCGATTTGTCGGGCCAAAATATGATCTTCCCTTACATAATACTTTAATAACAAAAGACTGTCGCTGTGAGCAATCCTAAAGCTTACCCGGGGTTGATAGGGAAATTTTTCCCATTCCCACCAATCTACCTTGGTGAGCGGAACTGATGTTTCCAAAGCCTCGGAAATGCTTTTGAAATCATGGACTCCTTTGATCGAAATTTTGGGAACGATGAGGGTTTTACTTTTCATTTTTATTTCTGAACAGCTCCATAAAAAGGCAACAGCCAGTACACTAAAAATTATTCGTTTAATCATTTTTAAATATAATTTTTTTATTTTACATACAAATCAATTGAGCATGAAACTAAATATATTTAAACTTGTCTCTCTTCTAATACTGACATTGTTGTCTTGCGATGCGCAAAAAGAATTGTACCAAGCTACAGATTTGGTCTATGTGGGAGAATATACCACTGGGTTAGAAGGTCCCGCAGTGGACGCAGAGGGAAACCTTTATTTTGTCAATCCCCATCATAGCGGTTCTATAGGAAAAGTGGATACGGAGGGAAATTTCTCCTTGTTTATTGATCATTTGCCGGAGGGAAGTACGGCCAATGGGATACGCTTTGGTCATGACCAAAGCATGTACTTGGCCGACTATACCGGGCATAATGTCTTGAAAGTAAACCTCCAAACCAAAGAAGTAAAGGTGTATGCCCACGATACTTTGTTGAACCAACCCAATGATTTGGCGATTTGTTGCAACGACCGAATGTTTGCCTCAGACCCCAATTGGAAAGAAAGCACGGGTCAGCTTTGGCGGGTTGAAAATGGAAAATTTTATCTGCTGGCAGCAGAAATGGGCACCACCAATGGGGTAGAAGTCAGTCCCGACGAAAAAACACTGTATGTTAACGAAAGTGTCCAAAGGAAAGTATGGGCTTTTGATCTCGATTCTGAAGGAAATATTTCAAACAAAAGATTGTTTTATCAATTTGAGGATTTTGGCATGGACGGTATGCGTTGTGATGTGGCCGGCAATCTCTACATTACCCGACACGGCAAGGGAACTGTAGCCAAATTGTCTCCAGAAGGAAAGTTGTTGCTGGAGGTCCGGATGAAAGGTAAAAAACCCTCCAACATTGCCTTTGGCGGAAAGGACGGCAGGACTGCCTATGTTACTTTGCAGGACAGGGGATACATCGAAACGTTTCGGGTCGATAAGTCGGGCAGGGCATTTTAAAAAAACATCTTCAATAATTAAATTGGTTAGTTCACATTGATTAGGAATTTATTTAAAATAAATGACAACGAAATACGACATAATAATTGGAGACAGCCATAAAAGATTGAAAAACGAGAGTTAAAACGGTATTAAAACGACGTTTAGCTTGGGTGTTAGTAAATGAAACTTGAAAACTTATTTTGACACTATACCAAGAATTGGTATTTTGCCGTAAATTAAAATTATGTCTAAAAACACATCTATTTTATTAAGCGATTATTTTGATAACTTCATTAATAATCAAATTAAAAGCGGAAAATATTCATCTACAAGTGAAGTTATAAGAGCTGCATTGAGAATGTTTGAATATGAAGAATCTAAAAAAGCAGAACTTATTAAAGAACTAAAAAAAGGGGAAAAATCAGGTTTTATAAAAAATTTTAACCGAGATGCATTACTAAAAAATCTTCATCAAAAGCATTCGGATGAAATATCGAATTAGTCAGGAGGCAAATCGAGATATTGAGAATATTTGGCTTTACACATTTGAATTTTGGTCGGTTGAACAAGCAGATAGATATTTCAATTTGATAATAGATGGAATAGAATATCTTGCAGAAGATCCAAAATCCTGACAAGATTACAGCAAAGTGAGGAAAGGATATTTCCGGTCTCAAATAAAATCACATTTCATTTTTAATAGAATTAACTCAGAGGAGAAAGAAATTGAAGTAATTAGAATTTTACATCAACGGATTGATATTGAAGCGAGACTAACTGAATGAAACAACAAATAACATGATTGAAAAAGCTTATCAGTTTAGGGAAATTTTTCGTGCACCCTTCTTTGATATTCGACAAAACACCGTCAAGATGAAAAGAATTTAAAAACACAATTATTTTGAACCATTCAAGGAAGAAACAACAGAAAGAAAACTAATAGATAACTGAAAACCATGCATCTCAGCGGATTAGATTTTGCTATTATCATCGCCTATTTTCTGATTGTATTGGGGGTAGGGCTTTGGATTTCCAAACGCGCCAGAAACAACCTCGACCAATACTTTTTAGGGGGCAACAAAATCAAATGGTATTTTTTGGGATTGTCCAATGCCTCCGGGATGTTCGATATTTCGGGGGTCATGTGGACGGTTACGCTTTTGTTTGTCTATGGTCTCAAAAGTGCTTGGATACCGTGGCTGTGGCCGGTGTGGAATCAGGTTTTTGTAATGATCTTTTTGGCGGTATGGATCAGGCGTTCCAATGTGATGACGGGAGCCTCGTGGATTCTCACCCGTTTTAGTGGCAGGGGAGGAGCCTTGTCCAAAAACATCATTATCGTTTTTGCTGTTATTGGTGCCATTGGTTTTATCGCTTATTTCTTTGAGGGTATCGGAAAATTTTGTGCCGCCATACTGCCTTGGGATCTTGCGGTTCAAAACCGGCTTTTGTCCATCAGTTCAGAAAATATGTATGCCCTGATCATTGTGGGGATTACCACCCTGTACACCCTTAGGGGAGGGATGATGAGTGTGGTTGCTACGGAGGTTTTTCAGTATTTGATTATGACCGTTTCCAGTATTGCTATTGCGGTGATCGCCTTTCAGGCGGTGAGTCATGCAGAAATTGTACAAAATGTTCCCCTCGGCTGGGAGGAGTTGTTTTTTGGCTGGAAGATGGATTTGGACTGGTCGGGGATTTTACCGCAACTGAATGAAAAAATTGCCACCGATGGTTTTGAATGGATTGGTACTTTGTTTATGATGATGTTGTTCAAAGGATTCTTTTCCAGTTTGGCAGGACCTGTTCCGGGCTATGATATGCAGCGTTTGCTCTCTACCAAAACCCCTTTTGAAGCTGCCAAAATGAGCGGTTTTACCATTGCCGTATTGTTTTCCCCCCGTTATTTGATGATTGCGGCTTTTGCTGTTTTGGCAATCGTTTTCCTTACGCCCGAATTGGCTTCCAACCCCCGGATTGATTTTGAAACCATATTACCCACCGCCATTGCGGAGTTTCTCCCCACCGGTCTCAAGGGTTTGCTTTTGGCAGGGTTGATGGCGGCTTTTATGGGAACTTTTGCCGCTGTGATTAATGCAGCTCCGGCTTATATCGCCAATGATTTATTGAAAAACAGTTTGCTGAAAGGCAAATCAGAAAAAACCTATGTCCGTTATGGCTATCTGTCCTCTTTCCTATTGGTTTTGATTGGCGTATTTTTTGGTTTTTTTGCTTCCTCTCTCAATGCGATTACGCTGTGGATTACGGCTTCGCTCTACGGGGGTTATACAGCAGCCAATGTCTTGAAATGGGTATGGTGGCGGTTCAACGGCCACGGCTATTTTTGGGGGATGCTGACCGGTCTTTTGGCATCCACGGCAAAACTGGTCTTTTTCAGTGATTGGATTGACATTTATTTTTTCCCCGTCATTTTTGCTTTTTCCATTTTGGGGTGTTTGTTGGGTTCTTACCTCACCCCGCCCGATGATATGAAGGTGCTTAAATATTTCTATAAGAGTGTCAGACCCTGGGGCTTTTGGAAACCGGTATTGTGGGAAGTCCAAAAGGAAAATCCCGATTTTCTGCCCAACGCTAAGTTTGGTCGAGACATGCTCAATGTGGTCATTGGAATTGTTTGGCAGATGGCCTTGGTGGTTTGGCCGATTTTTTTGATGATTAAAAAGTGGGACGCTTTGGCGATATCACTATTGGTGGTCGCCCTCACCACCTTGATGTTAAAATATTTGTGGTATGATCCCCTTAAAAAAGAAGCAACTTAAAATGAACAATAAAGCAGTGATTAAAGGTACTTTTTTGGATGAAATCAGCCATGATATTCCGCATCAAAACTGGAGCGAAAAAGAATGGTCTCAGGATTTCAAATACATGAAAACTGTGGGCATCAACAAGGTGATTTTGATTCGTTGCGGGTATAAAAATTGGATAACCTACCCCTCGAAAGTATTGACCCTGGAAGAAAAAGCAATTACTCCCTATACCGATTTGGTGGAGATGTTCTTGCGGCTGAGTGAAGCCCATGAAATGGATTTTTATTTTGGATTGTACGATTCCGGCAAATACTGGACTTCAGGAGCTCATGAAAAAGAGGTAAGCCTCAACCAAAAAGTAATCGATGAGGTATGGGAACAGTACGGCAGTAGCCCCGCCTTTAGGGGTTGGTATTTGTCGCAAGA
>CAZGUB010000121.1:0-4424 GCA_964528935.1 uncultured Flavobacteriaceae bacterium
TTCTTCTCCTGTCGAATTTGATCAACCGCTGTTTTTAGTCGAACCGGTTTAAACTGATTTCAAATGTTCAAAAAGATTTTAATTGCCAATCGGGGCGAAATCGCCATGCGTTTGATCAGGACTTGTAAAGAGATGGGGATCAAAACAGTCGCTGTATATTCCAAAGCCGACGCTGAAAGCCTACATGTCCGCTTTGCCGATGAAGCCGTTTGTATTGGTCCGGCACCCAGTTCGGAGTCCTATCTAAAAATTGCCAATATCATGGCTGCCGCAGAAATATGTAACGCCGATGCCATTCATCCCGGCTATGGTTTCCTCTCCGAAAACGCCAAGTTTTCTAAAATCTGTAAAGAACACGGCATCAAGTTTATCGGAGCCTCGTCCGAGATGATTGACAAAATGGGCGATAAAGCCACTGCCAAAGCCACCATGAAAGCCGCCGGAGTTCCTACCGTACCGGGATCAGAAGGAATCTTGGATTCCCTCGAAGAAGCCAAAGAAGTGGCCAAATCCATAGGCTACCCTGTGATGTTGAAAGCCACGGCAGGAGGAGGAGGAAAAGGCATGCGGGCTGTTTGGAAAGAAAGTGAACTCCAAAAAGCTTGGGAAAGTGCTCGACAAGAGGCTGCCGCCGCTTTTGCCAATGATGGCATGTACATGGAAAAGCTCATCGAAGAACCTCGCCACATCGAAATTCAAATTGTGGGCGATTCCAAAGGCAAAGCCTGTCACCTCTCTGAGCGCGACTGTTCCGTTCAAAGAAGACATCAAAAACTAACCGAAGAAACCCCCTCTCCCTTTATGACTCCCGAGTTGAGGGAAGAAATGGGCGCTGCAGCCGTAAAGGCAGCAGAATTCATCAAATATGAAGGGGCCGGAACCGTAGAATTCTTGGTCGACAAATACCGGAATTTTTATTTCATGGAAATGAACACCCGAATTCAGGTAGAGCACCCCATCGCCGAACAAGTCATCAATTTTGATCTGATTCGAGAACAGATTTTGGTGGCAGCCGGGGTTCCCATTTCCGGAGAAAATTATTTACCAAAAATGCATTCCATTGAATGCAGAATCAATGCAGAAGACCCCTACAACGATTTCAGACCCAGCCCCGGGAAAATCACAACCCTTCATTTTCCTGGCGGTCATGGTGTACGGCTGGACACCCACGTGTATAGTGGCTACACCATCCCTCCCCACTACGACTCGATGATTGCCAAGTTAATCACTACCGCCCAAACACGTGAAGAAGCCATCAACAAAATGAAGCGGGCACTGGACGAATTTGTAATCGAAGGAATAAAAACCACCATTCCCTTTCACCGCAAATTAATGGATCATCCCGATTACATTTCGGGCGATTATACCACCAAATTCATGGAGGATTTCTCGATGGAGGATTAGCCGGAGGGGTTATTGGAGCGATCCATTAATTCCTTTAGTTGGGCTTTGATTTCATGTCTCAAAAAGCAGGGAAAGAGAAAAAAAAGGGCTAAATTAAATTTTGGTTCATCAGATACTCTGCAATCTGAATGGTATTGGTTGCCGCTCCTTTCCTGAGGTTGTCTGCCACAACCCAAAGGTTGAGGGTTCTTTCCTGGGATTCGTCTTTTCTGATTCTTCCGACAAAGACCTCGTCTTTGCCTGCCGCAAAAATGGGCATGGGGTAGGTATTGGTCTTTGGATCGTCTTGGACCACTAGTCCGGGAGCCTCATTTAACAGTTTTCGGAGGTCTTCCAACTCAAAATCTTTTTTTAGCTGGACATTGACCGACTCACTGTGTCCGCCTACAACCGGAATTCTGATGGCGGTTGCCGTAACTCCGATAGAAGAATCGCCAAGAATTTTGTGCGTTTCCTTTACCAATTTCATTTCCTCCTTGGTGTAACCGTTGTCCATGAAAACATCACAATGTGGCAGGGCATTTCGGTGGATGGGATAGGGATAGGCCATTTCTCCCTCCTTGTTATTATACTCATTCTCTAATTGCTGTACGGCTTTTACTCCGGTTCCGGTAATGGACTGGTAGGTGGATACCACAATGCGGACAATGCCGTATTGCTTTTGGAGGGGTGCCAAAGCGATTAGCATTTGGATGGTAGAACAGTTGGGATTGGCAATGATTTTGTCCTCTGCGGTGAGTAGCTGGGCATTGATTTCGGGGATGATCAATTTCTTGCTGGGATCCATACGCCAAGCAGAGGAGTTGTCTATGACAACCGTTCCGACCTGGGCAAATTTTGGAGCCCATTCCAAGGAAGTAGCTCCACCGGCAGAAAATAAGGCAACATCGGGTTTTAGCGAAACTGCGGTTTCCAGCCCTACCACTTCATATGATTTTCCGCCACACTGTAGTTTTTTTCCTACAGACCTTTCGGAGGCCACCGGAATCAATGTAGTGAAAGGAAAATTTCGCTCTTCCAAAACGCGAAGCATGACTTCGCCGACCATTCCTGTTGCACCAACGACTGCTAGTTTCATTGTTAATGAATTTTCCGCAAAATTAAGCTTTATGTCTCTCCCCGCAATTTCGACGGCTTTTTTTTCAAAATCCAAACAATTTGTTTGATTTATAACATATAGGACAATCAAGATTTGACCACACGCTTTATGCGGGGGCCCAGCGTAGTAAGCAGCTCATAGGAGAGAGTTCCAGCATTTTCTGCCAGGAGGTCTGCACGTGTGTGTTCTCCCAAAATCTCCACTTCTGTTCCTTCTTGGCAAGGGATATCCTCGATGAGAACCATCGTCATGTCCATGCATACGTTTCCTATCACTGGAGCCTTTTGGCCATTGATCATTACCCACCCTTTTTGGTGTCCCATTTGTCTGGAGAACCCATCGGCGTGTCCTATGGGCAATACGGCGATACGGGTATCTTTGGGGGCTCTCCACCCTGAATTATATCCTATGGTTTCGCCAGATTTGATCTCGTGAATTTGGGTGATGATGGTTTTGAGTGTTGCGATGGGTTGGAGGGATTGGTTCCATTCCGAATGGTTGGCAAAGCCATATAAGCCGATCCCGGTTCTTACCCAGTCCAAATGGAGTTCGGGGTAGTTGAAAATACCGGAAGTGTTCAAAAGGTGGTAGGCAGGTTTGGTTTTTGATGCCCCGTTGTGCCGTTCCATAATGGCTTTGAATCGCAAGATTTGGCGTTCGGAATCGGGATCGGGTTTTGGAGCTTCTGTTTGTCCCAAGTGGCTGTAGACGGTTTTTACAGTTACGGGTGCATTACTGATTTGATCCAGTACCCAATCGATATGTTCGGGGGGAAAGCCAATACGATTCAGCCCGGTATTGTATTTGATGTGAATGGGGTAGTCCGATTTTTTTTCATCTTTCAGTGCCTCGACAAACTTTTCCCAGCTCTTTTTGCTGTATAGGGCTGGTTCCAAGTCATACTGGATCAGGCTTTTAAAATTTTCGATTTGTGGATAAAAAACCAGCAGGGGAACTTGAATTCCATTTTGTCTGAGTTGTATGCCTTCTTCGGCATAGGCAACAGCCAAAGTTTGAATACCCAAATCGACCAATTTATGGGCGATGGATACCGACCAGCTCCCATAGGCATTGGCTTTAACAACCCCCATTATTTTGGTGCCGGGTTTCAGCTGTTTTTGGAGAGAGCGATAGTTGTGTTCTAATTTTTTTAGATCGATTTCGAGAAGGGTCAAGGGCTATTCTTTTTAATTTGTTTTGGTGTTCTTTTTTTTACTTGCTCTTTTATGGCTTGGTGAAAGGCTGCTCGACTCAGCGGTTCGTAATCTTTTTTTTCACCCAAAACGACCAGTCCTTCTGCCGCTGATTTGCGATGACTGTAATGAGCCAAATTACCGGTCTGTGTGCATACGGCGTGGACTTTGGTCACATATTCGGCGGTGGCCATCAGTGCCGGCATAGGGCCAAAAGGGTTGCCTTTGTAATCCATGTCTAAACCGGCAACAATTACCCGTATTCCTCTGTTGGCCAGATCGTTGCATACAGTTACAATTTCGTCATCGAAAAATTGGGCCTCGTCAATTCCCACCACTTGACAGTCGTTGGCCAAAATACGGATATGGGCTGCCAGGGGTACGGCCGTAGAGGGGATCTGATTGGCGTCGTGAGAGGTAACCATGTGATCGTCGTAGCGTTTGTCAATAGCGGGTTTGAAGATCTCTATTTTTTGTTGGGCAAATTGAGCCCGACGCAGGCGTCGGATCAACTCTTCGGTTTTACCGGAAAACATAGATCCACAAATCACCTCGATCCATCCAAATTGTTCGTTGTGGTTTACAGGATTTTCTAAAAACATTTTGTAATTTACATTCAAACAAAGGTATTAAAACAAACTTTTGGATTGCTACAATTTATGCCCGACAAAATCCACATACAACTTCAACAACTGGCCCGACAAATCTTAGAGATGCAACCGCCATAT
>CAZGUB010000122.1:0-4411 GCA_964528935.1 uncultured Flavobacteriaceae bacterium
TATCACTAAATTTAAGATAACCCTTATATTCTCCATCTTGAAAGGATAGTCCTTCCTCTGAATATTTATTTAATATTTCAAGAGTTTCGGTATCTGAACAATAAAAGAAAAGTGTTTTCATAATTCAATTTTTTATAAACCTAATTTACAAAAATTATAACACAGGTAAAATCTTATAACACAAAGTGACATAAAAACTAACTCCAAAGTTTTTTCATTTCAAATTCTATCGGAGACATTTCCTCACTTTTAGACAAGTTTCGTATAGTATTTTGAAAATTAGAATAACTTTCATAATCAGTTATTCTCGACCATGGTTTTGAATCCAAATAATATTGTTCCCCTTTTCTTAAAAACCAACAATTTTATAACACACCGTGTTATAGGGGGGGAGGTTAAAACACTAGTCTACAGGTAGTTAAAGGATTGGTTCGAGTCCCGTCCAGACCGCAATAATTACAACCCTTGTCAACAGACAAGGGTTTTTTTACGGCCGCTTCTCTCCTTGCCCGCTCCTGAATTAATTAATAAAGTATTTAATTTTAGATTTGTGTGAATTACACTTATATTCGTTTTCTCAATTTAATCCAAACCAAATGATCGACATCAACAGCAATCTCAAAGTAGCAGATTTGAAACAAAAGCTCAGCCTGCTTTGGAAGCTCTCCGGAGAAAAAATAGACAGAATCGCAGCTACTTACGATGAGCGGCAAGGTGCTCCCGTATTTACTGTCGATGGGAAATATACCTCTAGAGGATGGACAGAATGGACCCATGGCTTTCAGTTTGGGTCGGCCGTATTGCAATACGATGCCATCGGTGAGTCGCATTTTATCGATTTGGCCAAAAATCAAATTTTGAAAAAAATGGCCACTCATGTCAGTCATACTGGGGTTCACGACCATGGTTTTAACAATTTGAGCACCTACGGCAACCTCTTGCGACTTATGCATGAGGGAAAAATTCCTCATAACGATTGGGAGGCGCATTTTTATGCTTTGGCCATCAAAATTTCCGGAGCAGTTCAAGCTTCCCGATGGACAGCCCTACCCGAGGGTGGTTTCATCTATTCCTTCAATGGACCTCATTCACTATTTGTAGACACCATCCGGTCTTGTAGGATTTTGATTGCCAGTCACATGTTGGGACATACCTATCACGGCGAAGGGGATAAAAAAATTTCCCTATTAGAACGTGCCATACAGCATATGGAGGCTACTGCCAAGTACGCTGTATACTATGGCGAGGGTCGAGACACTTACGATATGTGGGGAAGAACCGCCCACGAGAGTATCTTTAATATAAACGATGGACAATACCGATGCCCCAACTCCCAGCAGGGATATACCGGATTTACCACTTGGACCCGTGGATTGGCCTGGGCCATGTTGGGATTTGCCGAAGAACTTGAAGCCTTAGAGCTGCTGGAGCAAGAACAATTAAAGCCACTCGGAGGAGTGGAAAAACTCACCGAAATGATGCTTAGGGGGGCAAAAGCCACCTGCGATTTTTATATCGATCAAACCCCTACTTGTGGAGTAACCTATTGGGACACAGGGGCTCCCAACCTCCATCGGTTGGGAGACTACCTCGACCGACCTGCCGATCCATACAACGACTGGGAGCCAGTAGACAGCTCGGCATCAGCCATCGGTGCCCAGGGTCTGTTGCGCTTGGGACATTATTTGCAAAAAAATGGTCATCAAAAAGAAGGAGAAAAATATTGGCAGGCCGGATTGACCGTATTCCAATCCCTTCTTCAGGAACCTTATTTAAGTACCGATGTCAATCATCAAGGACTGCTTTTACACACCATTTACCACCAGCCCAACGGTTGGGATCACGTCCCCGAAGGCAGTAAGATAGCCAATGGCGAATCTTGTATGTGGGGTGATTACCACCTGAGGGAACTGGCCCTATATGTCCAGAAAATCATTGACAAAGAACCCTATTATCGCTTCACCAACTGCGTAAAAAATTAGGCTACAATGGCGATCATCGAGGACTTTTCAAAACTTTGTGTTCACACACAAACCACTAAACCTTGGGACATAGAGCAATGCATAGAACATTATGCGGCTGCAGGGATTCGGGGGATTTCTATTTGGAGACATTTGCTTGAGAAAAAAGATTTAAAAAAGATCAAAGCCCTGCTAGATCTTCACAAAATGGAAGTTGTGTCTTTGGTTCGCGGAGGTTTTTTTCCGTCGGTAGATCCTCAGAAACGAAAACTAGCCCTTCAAGACAACCGTGAGGCCATCGCTGAGGCCGAAGCCCTCGGCGCACCGATGGTGGTCTTGGTTTGCGGTGCAGATCCAGGGCAAACCCTCCAAGAATCGCGAAGGCAGATTCAGCAAGCCATCACCCTGCTCATCCCCGATGCCCAAAAAGCAGGAGTAAAACTAGCCATAGAACCACTACACCCCATGTATGCCGGCGATAAATCCGCCATCGTGAGCCTAGGACAAGCCAACGATATCTGCGAGGCCATCGACTCCCCTTGGGTAGGGATAGCCATTGATGTGTACCACCTATGGTGGGACGATCAGCTCAAAAACGAAATTTCCAGATGTGGAAAAAACAATAATATTTTTGCCTTCCATGTCTGTGATTGGCGTGTTCCAACCCTTGATTTTCTCACCGACAGGGGGCTAATGGGTGAAGGCTGCATCCCCATCAAACAAATCAGATCATGGGTAGAAGAAGCCGGTTTTGAAGGATACAATGAAGTAGAAGTTTTTTCTGAACGTTTGTGGGCTCAAGACCAAAAGCTATATTTGGAAGATATAAAGAAAGCATACTTAAATTATACATAATCAGATCAATGAAAACACACAAAATTGGGGTCATCATGAATGGAGTGACCGGAAGAATGGGAACCAACCAACATCTTATTCGCTCATTATCGGCCATTATAGAACAAGGCGGGGTAAAAATCAGTGACAGCGAAGTCATCCTGCCCGAGTTGGTCTTGGTAGGTCGGAACGAAAACAAACTGAAAAAATTGGTGGAGCGAACCCATGCTAACCGATGGACCACCAATTTGGACGAGGTTTTGGCAGACGACCAATATCAAATATACTTCGATGCCCAAACCACCGGTAGGAGAGCCGATGCCATTAAAAAAGCCCTTGCGGCAGGCAAGCATATCTACTGCGAAAAACCCATTGCTACCGCAACCGATGTTGCTTTGGAGCTCCATCGCGAATGCGAAAAAGCAGGAATCAAACACGGTGTGGTGCAGGACAAACTCTGGCTGCCCGGCATGCTCAAGCTCAAACGATTGATAGAAAATGACTTTTTTGGAAAAATACTCTCCATCAGAGGAGAATTCGGATATTGGGTATTTGAAGGACATTCTGTACCGGCCCAAAGACCCAGTTGGAACTACAGAAAAGAAGACGATGGTGGCATTATCGTTGATATGCTGTGTCACTGGCGATATGTATTGGACAATATCTTTGGCAACGTAAAAGGGGTTTTCTGCTTGGGAGCCATTCATATCCTGGAGCGAATCGATGAAAACGGTAAGCCCTACAAGTGTACAGCAGACGATGCCGCCTATGCCGTTTTTGAATTGGAAGGAGGCGTGATTGCCCAATTCAATTCTTCTTGGACCACACGAGTGAGACGGGATGATCTGCTCACCTTGCACGTCGACGGAACCAAAGGCTCTGCAGTCGCTGGATTGAGAGACTGCTGGACACAGCACTATGGCAACACGCCAAAGCCCGTTTGGAACCCGGATATACCCAACCCCATCAACTTCAAAGAAGGTTGGACCTTAGTTCCCGAGCAAGAAGACTTCGACAATGCCTTCAAAGCCCAGTGGGAATTATTCCTAAAGCATGTGGTACTGGACACCCCATTTCCATGGAACATGATGGAAGGTGCCAAAGGCGTTCAGCTGGCAGAGTTGGGGCTAGAGAGTTGGGATAAAAAGACATGGATCAACATTCCCGATTTAAAATGAAACCTGTAGCACTCATTACCGGGGGTTCCAGAGGTATGGGTCTGGGAATCGCAAAGGCCATGCTCAAGGCCGGATACCGATTGGGGATCAACGGCGTGAGATCCGAAGACCAAGTAAAAGAGGTTTTGAACGAACTCCAAGCCGCGGGAGGCGAAGTCATTTATTGCCAGGGAAATATAGGAATATCAGAAGACCGTTCCAAAATCATCGAGACGGTAAAAACCCATTTTGGTAGGCTCAATGTCTTGGTCAACAATGCAGGAGTAGCACCAAAAGAACGAAACGACATCTTGGAAGCCAGTGAGGAAAGTTACGATTGGGTACTCGAGATCAACCTCAAAGGGCCTTATTTTTTAACCCAACTGGCAGCCCGATGGATGATCGAACAAAAAAATAAAAATCCGGAAGAGGCCTTTTCCATCATCAATGTTTCCTCGG
>CAZGUB010000123.1:0-4360 GCA_964528935.1 uncultured Flavobacteriaceae bacterium
CCGAGGAGCGTAAGCGGACCTCCGTCTGTGGTCAGTGTCCCTTTGCTATGATGGCACTGAATGGTGATTGGATTTTCTGAATTAAACCCTGCTCCATCGGCCATAAAATCTGTTCCCGAAAGTACAAAAAAAGAGAGAACACCTCCTTTTGTCTTCATCGTCTGAGCCAATTCCCCCTCAAAAGAGATTCCTTCGATGGTTTCTACTTTGTTTTTAGGATTGGCAAAAATATAATGAGTTGTTTCCCCGCGATCAAATTTTAGGCCTTCATATTGTTCCGACCTCATAGCAACAAAATTGGGTTTGGGAAAACGATCATTGTGTGGGAAAATTAGGGTAGTGAGTTGTCGCCGTCCTTGGTTGTCTGTAGTGTAGGTAGATTCCAATCGGTTGTGGTCCGGATAATTGGGATAGCGATCGGGCACGGCTCCCGGCGATTTTTCAACGACTACATCGGCCGGGGGCGTAAGAAAATAAAAGGTCAAAGAAACTCCCGGAACCGTAGAATAATGATCTATGGCTGTAGAATATTGAGTCAAAGGCTGGCTCGATAAGACTTGATTCTCACTTGCCGGATGAAAATAGTTTTTGATCAAATCTCCTTCCTTGGCCGTGACTTGATCGTGGATGATGAAATAACCCGGTGCTGCAATATCCGACTTTTGTAAAATAATATTTCTAAAATGAACATTCGGTTGCATGGCCTCCCCAGAATCTCCTTTGGCATAATCGAGGTTCTCTGAAACGAAGCCCTCTACAATTCCTGCACCGACAAAAGCAGAATGGTCTTTCCCATTGATGGTCAAAGTATTGTTCAGGGGAGCAGGACGTGTTGGGGCACCTAGCCTTCCACCGTTCACCAAAATTCGATTCCCCAGCCCCGATAATGCCAATCCATTAACCTCCTGATGCGTGTGCCATTCGCTTTGAGATTTGATATTGTAGAGCACTGCATGGAGTCCATTTGGGTCATCGTCTGAGTCCCTAAAAAAAGCCCCCCCGTTTTGATAGATTTCACTTTTGGGTACTTGCGGGGGAGGAAGTTTGTCTTTGGGCAAAATGTAGGTAAGTATATGGCCGGGGGCGGTAACCTCATTGTGAAACCATGCGGCATAAGCCGCCGCTTTTTCATCAAAATTAATGATCCTTCTGTGCAGCATATCGTTGGCAATTCCTTGTGAAGGCAACATATCACCAAAAATGGCCATTTCTTTAGAGGGATTTATACTGGAACCAAACAGCCATCGCATAAATTTCTGGATTCGCGCATTGTTGTAATAACGGTTGTCTATGCCCGTAAATTCCAACACATCCATATAACCCGATTTAGAAACCCTGCTGTTTCCTCCTCCCAATCGCTCCCAAGCATAATGATTGGTTACTGGGCTAACGCCGTCGGGGGTGATCTGGTGGAGAATGGCATCGTGGTATTTGTCGTCGGGGGTCGTTCTGTTTCCATTGTAAATGTCCCAAATACCATGGGTGCCATAACGGGCTGTTTTCCAAGAACCTTCCCGGTCGATTTTTGAAAGTAATCCATCAATCAATTTCTCACATTGCTCGGCCTCTGCAGGAGTCAATGCATCGTATACAATGTCCAAAGCCAATATAGCGCAGAAAAGAGAACTCAAAGGGGGGACTACCATGCCCCAGTCACTTCCATCGAAAATTTCGATTTTGGCGTATTTACTTATTATAGCATCCTTTACCCTTTGGGCATATTCTTGACGCTTGTCCTGATCCAAAATATAGGCCAACGCTACTGCACCTATATACTTTTGAAGTTCGTAGGGAGAATTGGCAATGGAAGTACTTTGTGCCCTCGTCAATGCGTCTTCCTTAATAGAAGCCCATGGCTCCTCTTTTGCACGACTAATCAACTCAGGATACATCGATTTGGTCACAATCAAAAAAGGATGGTTGCTCTCCACCGGACTAAGTTCGGTGGACTCCTTTTCAGACGGCCGGCTACAGTACACAAAAACCAATAAAATCAAAAGTCCCAATGAGAAAAAAAGTAAAGGATTACTCTTGCTAACTTTTGTCATAAACACTCAGATTTTAAAAATGTAAAATATAAGTAACGAACGGTATTAGATCGCTCAAATATCCTTTTAATGATGGCTTTTATATAACCATTCCACGCTAATTGATCACGAATTTAAAAGTAGAAAAATAATGGAGTCATACAATCTCTGTCATATCAAAAATTTTTACCTTCGTCACAAAATATGCAGCGAACGCTTCTGACCCTTTTTTTTACTTCGTTTTTTATCTACGTTTTCTCCCAAAACGAAAAAGTAAAAGTATATCTGAATTGTAACTGTGACAGCACATTCATCAAACAAAACACTCTTTTCTTGGATTATGTAAGGGACAGAACCCTTTCCGACATCGAGGTCTTTGTGTTTGACATTGCTAATGCCAGTGGTGGAAGGAATTATACCTTCGAGTTTCAAGGAAAAAATGAATTTCAAGAAAAGAAAAATCAACTGCACGTAGACGTGCAGCAGAACCTCACCCTGAAAGAAAAAAGAAAAGTCTTATTGCAAGCCTACAAATTGGGGCTGGTCTACCTTCTTCAAGATACAGATTTGCAAAATCAAATTTCGGTACAGTACAACAACAAAAATCCAGAAACTTCGGAAAACAGCAAAGATCCATGGAAAAATTGGGTCTTCGAGCTCTCGGGATCCTTCAACTTTGAAGACGAGAAAAGCATCAATGAGGAAGAATATGATTTGGATTTTGAAATAGATCGTGTCACTGAGAACTGGCGAATACGAGCAGACCTTGGCCAACGCAGATCCATAAAATTTTATTCTGGCGAACAAGAGGATTACAGCAGCGAGCGGAAGCGAAGTTATTTTAGCGGAAGCGTTGTAAAAAGTATCTCCAATCACTTTTCTTCGGGTCTTTTTGGATCTTTTCGAAAAGACACCTACAGAAATTATAAGGCTGCTTACAACTTTTCTCCCGCCTTGGAGTACAACTTCATCCCCTATGATCAGGTTTTGACTCGTGAAATCACCTTGGCCTACAAAATCGGATACAACAGTTTTGCCTATTTTGAAGAAACCCTTTATGGTTTTCTAAAACAAAATTTGTTCAATCAGTCCATTACCCTCAATGTAAGGTATCGGGAACGCTGGGGAAATATATATTCCTATCTGGTGGCATCTCAGTTCCTAAACGGAGAAGGTCAGAAAAGACTTACAATCAACAACTCCATTAGTCTAAGAGTCCTCAGAGGATTGTCGCTGCGGCTATCCGGAAATTTTGAGTTGATCAGAGATCAAATCAATCTTGCCAAAGGAGAAACCTCAATCGAGGATTTATTACTCAGACAACGGCAAATTTCCACCAATTACCAAAATAGAATTTCTTTGGGATTGAGTTATACTTTTGGTTCGATTTACAACAATATTGTCAACACACGCTTGTAGGCTCCAGAATTTCAGTTATTCAGTAAAAAGGTTTACCCCAAAATGGATGGCTTTTGGTTTTTGGCTCCTCAAAAAATAATATTTGTGATATCTTGTAATCAAAAACCAAAATGATTGTTGTAAAAGACGATTATGGCAGAGACTATCCCATTCCAGACCTTGAAAAATTCAAGCAGCACCTGATCGACTTCCACTCCAAAAATGGAGAAGGAGATGGAAGCCTCCACGAGGAAAACGGATACTGGTTTAGGGTAACCAAAGATTTTTATGTTAAAATCATGTCCTTGTAGCCTTTTATATTGGTTTTTTAATAAATTTAGGTGGCCAATATTGAAAACCTTTGCTTTTTAAATAAATCACCGGATAAATCCTTAAAAACCTCAATTCCTATGGCACAATTTAAAGTTTTCATCAACGGAAGTCTTCAACAAGTAGAAGCCGACCCAGACACCCCCTTGCTGTGGGTATTACGCGACCATCTAGGATTAGTGGGAACCAAATTTGGATGTGGAATCGCCCAGTGTGGCGCCTGTACCGTCCACCTCGATGGCAATGCCGTGCGCTCCTGTCAATTGCCCATTTCCTCCATAGGAGAGGCCAAAATTGTGACCATCGAAGGCCTGTCTGAAGACGCCTCACACCCTGTACAACTGGCTTGGATCCAAGAAGATGTTCCCCAATGTGGTTACTGTCAGGCAGGCCAAATTATGTCGGCCTCGGCACTGCTGGCCAAAAACCCCAATCCCAGCGATCAGGAAATAGAAAGTGCCATGGCCGGAAACCTTTGTCGTTGTGGAACCTACATACGAATAAAAAAAGCAATCAAAAACGCCTCAAAAATCAGTTAGTCATGGCAAAAAGCAAATCCGCACTTAGTAGAAGATTTTTCATCAAAAGCTCTCTCGCAGCTGGAG
>CAZGUB010000124.1:0-4346 GCA_964528935.1 uncultured Flavobacteriaceae bacterium
TGCGGGTGGAACGCCACGGAAGGTACGATATAAGAATGCCCGGTAATCCATCCGATGTCGGCCGTACACCAATATACATCGTTGTCTTCGTATTGAAATACATTTAAAAATGAATAATAGGTATAAACCATATACCCGGCAGTAGTATGAACCACGCCTTTGGGTTTTCCAGTAGATCCAGAGGTATAGAGGATAAATAGTAGGTCTTCTGCATCCATAACCGCTGCTTGATTTTCCTCAGACTGTCCTAGAACTACTTCATCCCACCACAAGTCTCTGCCTTGAACCATGAATACAACTTCTCCGGTTCTTTTGAGGACTATTACCTTTTCTATGGTAGAGGTCTGCAATAGGGCTTCGTCTACGATTGCCTTGACGGGGATGTTTTTTTTACCTCTAAAATTTCCATCAGAGGTAAGTACCATTTTGGCTTTGCAATCATTGATTCTATCGGCCAAGGAAGTTGCGGAGAATCCGGCAAAAACAACAGAGTGCACAGCTCCGATTCTGGCACAAGCCAACATGGCAACGGCCGCTTCAGGAACCATTGGCATGTAGATGATTACCCGATCTCCCTTGCCCACTCCTTGGGATTTCATGGCATTGGCAAATTTGCAGGTGGCTTTATAGAGCTCGCCATAGGTCATTTTTATCCCTTGTTCTTGCGGGTCGTTGGGCTCCCAAATGATTGCGGTTTTGTTTGCGTGTGTGGGGAGAAGGCGTTCAAATATATTTTCCGTTAAATTGAGTTGCGCATTTTCAAACCACTTCACTTCGGGAGTTTCAAAATTCCAGTCCAACACCCTATCCCAGGCGCGTTTCCATTGAAAAGTGCTGGCGATTTCTTCCCAAAATTGCTCTGGCGAAGAAACGCTTTTTTCATAATCGTTGGTGTAATCCCTAAGGCTGTTAATTTTGTTATTCATGCCAGTACTATTTTCGGTAAACTTAAGTTTAATATGACTTTATTCAAAAAAAATCGGGTGGGAAAACATGCTCATTTGAAACATTTATCACCCAATAAATTGGAGATTCTTAAAAAAGGTATTATTTTTTTATTAAGTTTACTATTATAAATCATTATTAACTATATTAATTTAAACTAAATCATGCAAAACATTCTCATTGTTTTGATTTTCTTGGCCCTGCTTTTTGGGGGTGTCTATTGGTATGCTGGTTACTCGACCCGTTCGGGTATAGCAAAAGATGAAAATCAAAACTTTATCCCAGATGCGTGGGAAGAAAACTTTAGCTGGTTTTTCTCAGGAAAAGGCATCATCATGTTGGTTTTGGGGGTTGCCATAGGATTTGCTTTGGCCAAAGTTTTGGCATAGAAAAAGTTTCCTGATCCTCCATAACACTTAAAATTTTATATTTAGGCCTCCCAAGGGGGGAGGCTTATTTTTTTATCAGCAAATATGAAAATTTTAAAGATTTTATTGGGACTGACTTCTGTTTTGGTAATGGCCCAAAACCCCAATCGCCCACCCAACATCGTTTTGATCATGGCCGATGACCTCGGATTTGAGTGCCTGAATTCTTATGGAGGAACTTCTTACAACACTCCCCATTTGACCAGCTTGGCTCAGTCGGGCATGCAATTCGAAAATTGTCATTCACAACCCATATGCACCCCCTCTCGTGTGAAGTTAATGACTGGAAAATCCAATAAAAAAAATCATGTAAAATTTGGCTTCCTCAATCCCAAGGAAAGAACCTTCAGCCAAATCTTGAGAAACAAAGGATATGCTACATTGATCGCCGGCAAATGGCAACTGGGTCGCGATGCCACTTTACCCGATCATTTTGGTTTTGACGAACACTTGCTGTGGCAATTGACCACCAGCGGAAGGGACTCCACCGGAAGAGACAAAAGATATGTCAATCCTGTATTGGAACAAAACGGTGTTAAATACGAAAAAAACGAAGGGAAATATTCCACAGATTTGGTGGTCGATTACATCAACAACTTTATGGAAAGAAAAAAAGATCAGCCATTCTTGGTCTACTACCCCATGATTCTCACCCATTGTCCCTTTGACCCAACACCACATTCCAAAGATTGGAACCCCAAGGACATGGGTTCCAAAACCTACAAAGGGAATGCAAAATATTTTGGTGATATGGTGGCCTATATGGATTATTCAATTGGGCGTATCGTCAAAAAATTAGACCATTTGGGTCTGAGAGAAAATACCATCATTTTCTTTACCGGTGATAATGGAACGGATAATCCCGTAGTTTCTATGATGGACAACACAGCCGTAGAAGGCGGCAAAGGAAAAACCACTGACAATGGCACCCATGTACCACTGATCGTCAATTGGAAAGGAACCATAAAGTCCAATATACATTCCCAGAATCTGGTGGATTTTAGTGATTTTTTCCCTACCCTGTGTGATCTTGCGGGCATCTCTGTCCCCTCCTCTTGGGATTTGGACGGAATGAGTTTCTATCCCGAATTGGTCGGAAAAATTGGGGAAAAAAGAAAATGGATTCACAGCTGGTACAACAGAGATGGTGGATCAAATCCACTCAGACCCACCCATGAATGGGTCCGAAATGAAACCTACAAACTGTATGTGGGCAATCGGTTTTACAACATAAAAAAAGACCCCGATGAAGAAAATAATCTAATGATAAAGGACATGAACCAAGAGGAAAAAAACATCCACAAAGCCTTTACCAAAGTTTTGATATCATACAATCATCTGAGAAATATTCCCCTCCAAGACTGATACTCAGTGTTTGAGCAAAATTGTTAATTTCACCGGAAGATACTTAAATGGGAGAATTAGAAGTTTTAGATCAGAAAATTTCTAAGCCAGACAGATTGGCGGTCTTTTAAATTAAAAGAGTGTTCCGTGTTGGATTCGAACCAACGACCCCCACCCTGTCAAGGTGGTGCTCTAAACCAACTGAGCTAACGGAACGATGGCCCAAAAATACGAATTGGAGACAAACTATCCATCTTGTTGGCAAATATTTTGAGGGCATTTGATTTTTTTTAAAGTAGATTTATTTTGAAACCAATGCGAGAAAAAAAAACCTTTTTTTTTGCGGTCAAAAAAAACAAGACTAATAATTTTGTAGTCACAAATCAAATACCGTTTTGAAACCAACAATTCATTGCTTTTTTTTTAATTTTAAGTATCTCGCCTAATGAAAAAAAAGTTTCTAATCTTAATTGTGTTTATCGCCGGCTCTTGTACCCCCTCGCTTAGGATCGAAGAAAATATGATCTTGGGGTCTTGGGTCACAAAAACCCAAGATGCGATGATCATTTTTGACAAAGAAGGATTTTCTTTTGAAGAAGTCGTCATCGGGACCTATACCCTAGACAGCATCAATCAAGAAAAAAAATCGCTCTACGTAACCATGTCAGCCCAAGGACAGCGTGCATTTCTTACAGTAGCCTTCCAAACCAAGGATACTGCAGTATTTGACCTAATGGGCAAAAAAGAAATTTTTTGCAGGCAGCTACCGGTACAGTAAAAATCGTATTACAAAAAATAAACTTACCGGCACTTCATTGAATATTGAAAGCTATATATTTATTTTCCGCTCGAGTACAGGGTTTTGGGGATAACCAAAGAAATCTCAATCCATAGCATTGAATTCAAATGAACTCAGAAAAACCTGGTTGTGCATTATTTATTTTTTTGTAAAAAAACTTTCAACTCAATATTTTTTTTGACCGGAATTTGAGAAAGCCAAAAAAAATCAAAAAAAATAATGATTAATCGGGTAAAAAATACAGTATGTACCTATGTTTACGGAACAAAATGGATGATTTAGAATCGTAAATTTTGTTTCAAGGATTTTATTGTTTGGTTTTTTGCATTGGACGGGTTTCACTTCCCGTCCAATTTTTTTCAAACCGTTTTTTAAAGGCAATTTTTATCTTTAACTTGTTAATTTATTAGAGAAATGATTAAAAAGTATTTCATGACGGCTATTCTTTTCCTCCTTGTTATGGTGGTGATTGTACTTTCAGAAAGTAATGGAATCGAGGCCGGAGATGCCTGCCTGTGTACAGAAATATTGAGTAATAAAACTTTTCTCACTCACAAAGACAAAATGCCTTCTGTAAAAAAATGCATCGACGCCTTTGGAGATTTCGAAAAAGCTCATCGACAATGCATCGAAATTTTCAGCCCTGAACCTCCACCAATCGAAAAGAATCCTTTAAAAACGACTTGACCCCTAGCCATTTGATGTTTAAATTCAAAAGTCATAAATGAAAGAAAAAATTAAGAAAATCAAGTTTTTACTCATTCTCCTCCCCCTAGGAATGATCATTCGGTTTGTAGATCTAAAAGTAACAAAGGATGGATTTCTATCTA
>CAZGUB010000125.1:0-4340 GCA_964528935.1 uncultured Flavobacteriaceae bacterium
GGTTTTGATAAAACGGTCGTTGATGAATTCCATGGCTTCAACGGGATTCATATCGGCCAAGTATTTTCTCATGATCCACATGCGCTGTATGGTGTTTTCGTCCAGCAACATGTCGTCTCTTCGAGTACTGGAGGAAATCAGGTCGATGGCGGGGAAAATTCTTCGGTTGGCAATTCTGCGGTCGAGCTGCAGCTCCATGTTTCCGGTTCCTTTGAATTCTTCGAAGATGACTTCATCCATTTTGGAGCCTGTTTCTGTCAAGGCTGTTGCAATAATGGACAAAGATCCACCTCCTTCGATGTTTCGGGCGGCTCCGAAAAAGCGTTTGGGTTTGTGGAGGGCATTGGCATCAACGCCACCACTGAGAATTTTACCTGAGGCGGGCTGCACAGTGTTGTAGGCTCTGGCCAGGCGGGTGATGGAATCCAAAAGGATAACCACATCATGGCCGCACTCTACCATTCTTTTGGCCTTTTCCAAAACGATATTGGCCACTTTTACATGTCGTTCGGCAGGTTCGTCGAAGGTAGAAGAAACAACTTCTCCATCGACATTGCGCTGCATGTCTGTAACCTCCTCGGGTCTTTCGTCAATCAAGAGTATGAGTTGGTACACCTCGGGGTGGTTGGCGGCAATGGCATTGGCGATGTCTTTAAGCAACATGGTTTTCCCGGTCTTGGGTTGGGAAACGATCATGCCCCTTTGTCCCTTTCCGATGGGAGAAAAGAGGTCGATGATTCGGGTGGAAATGGTGCTTTGTTTTTCGGCAATATTAAATTTTTCGTTGGGGAATAGGGGGGTGAGGTGCTCAAAGGAGACCCTATCTCTGACCACTTTAGGATCCAATCCGTTGATCTTATCGACTTTGATCAGGGGGAAGTATTTTTCTCCTTCTTTGGGCGGACGTACTGTTCCTAAGACGGTATCTCCGGTTTTGAGTCCAAACAATCGTATTTGGGATTGAGAAACGTAGACATCGTCGGGGGAAGAGAGGTAGTTAAAGTCTGAAGATCTTAGGAAACCATAACCCTCTTGCATCATTTCCAAAACTCCTTCGGTATGGATAATGCCCTCAAACTCAAAGTCGGGCTCGCGGTATCGGTTTCTGTTGTCGCGGTTGTGGTTGACCTCCTGATGTTCTTTTTTTCTTTTGGGGTTGTTGTGTTTGCCGTTTTGGTGGTTTTGTTTGTGTTGGTTCTCTTTGTACTGATCATTTCGATCTTCGGAGCGAAAATCATTTTGTTTTCCCTTGTTTTCGGGGGTTTTGGCAGCTGTTTCGGCGGGGGAGTGCTTTTGGTGCTGCCCCTGTTTTTTGGGTTTTTCTCGGGAATCTTTGGTTTGGGCAATTTTTTCTTCCTCGAGACTGGGAGCAGCAGCCACCGTATCAATGATTTGGTAGATGAGTTCAAGTTTTTTGAGACCTGTAATTCGTTTGACGCCTAGGGTCTTGGCAATTTCTTGTAACTCAGGGAGTTTTTTACTTTTTAGCGTGGCTATCTCGTACATGGGGTGAGATTAAAAATGTTTTGGATTGAATGATCTAAAAAATGTAAAGTGAAAGAGGGGGCCCGTTGCTATCGCACAGCAATAATACAAATTTTATTTATAAATTGAACAATAAATTAAAAAACTTAGTTTTTAATAAATATGATCCAACGCATCCAATCCCTCTACCTTTTGCTTGTTTGTTTGATGGCTGCGGTCTCGGCATTGTTATTTCCGGTACGTTCGTTACCAGAATTTTCCTTTTGGCGAGATGACTATATTTTGATTTACGCATGGTGTACCGTTCTGATATCTGCCGTAACCCTACTTTTTTTTCGACGTCGAAAAATGCAGCTTGTACTCAATCGGATTCACTGGCTACTGCAGTTTTTGGTTTTATTGTTTGTGCTTTATGGTAGCTGGCCTATTCTTTCTTGGGAATCTTCCACCTTGTGGGTGTTGTTGCCTTTTATTTCTTTGATTTTGCTTTACTTCAGCCGTCGCGGTATCCAGAGAGATGAGGATTTGATTCGTTCTATCGATCGGATTCGATGATGCCGCCCCTTTTGCCGAGTTCGATTACTTCCAAATTTTCAATTTCTTTGTGGCGGATTTGAAATCGCAATAGGGTTCTGACTTGGTGAAATCCCTGAATGCCGCAGGCGCCTGGATTCATGTGTAGCAATTGGTTTTTTTTGTCTCGAATGACTTTGAGTATGTGGGAATGGCCACAGATGTATAGGTCGGGTTTTTGGGTTTTAATGATTTTTTTTACACGGGCGTTGTATCTGCCGGGATAACCTCCGATGTGGGTGATGAATACTTTCAGACCTTCGCAATAAAAAATTTGATCTTCGGGAAATTGGCTTCTCAATTTATGCCCATCAATATTACCGTATACGGCACGCAGTTTTGAGTTTTGCATTAGTGCATCTGCCACCGCTACCGTTCCGACATCTCCGGCATGCCAAACCTCATCTGCTGCCACCGCATACTTTAGAATGTTTGGGTCTATGGTTCCATGGGTATCGGAAAGCAGGAGGATATTTTTCAAGAATCGAGGATTGAGGTTTAAAGTTATTTCAAATATATTGATTTTTGAGGCGGTTATTTTGCGGATTAAAACCAATATCTTTGCATGACCAAATGGAACACAAGCGTTTTTTTATGGAGTTGTCTTATCAGGGTGCGGCCTACCACGGCTGGCAGCGACAGCCCAACGCCCCCAGTGTTCAGGAAGTTTTGGAAGGGGCTTTGTCGAATTTACTAGGCCATCCCATCGCTATTGTGGGGGCGGGGAGAACCGACACGGGGGTCCATGCCCGACAGATGTTTGCCCATTACGATAGCCCCGATGTTTTGGCGGATTCCGCTCAATTGGTGTATTTGTTAAATGCCCACCTGCCCCAAGACATAGCCGTAAAATCCATACGGGAGGTCGTTTCCCATGCTCACGCCCGTTTTGATGCCGTGGCACGCAGCTATGAGTACCACATTTGTAGGCAAAAAGATCCTTTTGGATCTGCTTTTCAATATTACCTTAAAAATTCTCCCGATATTGATTTGATGAATCGTGCAGCCAAAATTCTATTCGAATACAATGATTTTCAGTGTTTTTCTAAATCCAATACTGACGTAAAGACTTTTGTTTGTGACCTCTACCGGGCCGAATGGAAACGCGAGGGAATGCGGGATGTTTTTTACATCAGTGCCAATCGATTTTTGAGGAATATGGTTCGGGCGATCGTAGGAACCCTATTGGAAATAGGACTAAAAAAAAGAACATTGGCCGATTTGGACCGCATCATTCAAAGCAAAGACCGGAGTCAAGCAGGTTTTTCTGTCCCAGCCCAAGGACTATATTTGACTCAGATTTTATATCCTAATGATATTTTTAAAACCATATGAGCGGGGAAAAAGGTAAAATATTTGATTTAAAGTTGTTTTCCAAGCTGATGGTATACGTAAGACCTTATCGGGGGGTGTATTTTTTTGTAATGGGGGCAGCGTTACTTCTTGCGGGGTTTTCTTCCGCCACGCCCTATCTGCTGAAGATGACTGTTGACGATTACATTCGCATCAAAGATTACCAGGGGATGGTCCTGATCATTGGGCTGATGTTGCTGGTTTTGATGGCCGAGGTGGTTTTTCAGTTTTTGTTTGTTTTTTTTGCCAATCTGTTGGGACAAAATGTCATTAGGGACTTGCGGGTCGATTTGTTTCAAAAAATCATTGGTTTTAAGATGGCTTATTTCGATCAGTCGGCTGTAGGTCGCTTGGTTACAAGAGCTGTTAACGATATCGAGACCATTGCGAGCATCTTCTCCCAAGGCTTGTTTATGATCATCGCCGATTTGTTGAAGATGGCGGTGGTGATCGTTATCATGTTGGTCATCGACTGGGAGCTTTCCCTGATTGTTTTTTCTATTCTGCCCATTATACTTTATGCGACCAAGCTATTTCAAAAATCTATGAAAGTGGCCTTCGAGGAAGTAAGGCTACAGGTAGCCAATCTGAATTCTTTCGTGCAAGAGCGCATCACGGGTATGCCTATCGTCCAATTGTTTCATCGCGAACAAACGGAATATCAAAATTTTACAGCCATCAACGAAAAACACAAAAAGGCTTGGTTGAAAACGGTCTGGTACAATTCTATTTTCTTTCCGGTAGCCGAAATTTCGGCTTCGATAACCTTGGGTTTGTTGGTCTGGTATGGAGGGATGAATGTAGCCCGGGGAGGAACGATTTCTTTGGGTACCATTTTTTTGTTTATCCAAATGACTCAAATGCTTTTTCGACCCTTGCGGCAGATTGCCGATAAGTTCAATACGCTGCAGATGGGGATGGTTGCGGCG
>CAZGUB010000126.1:0-1023 GCA_964528935.1 uncultured Flavobacteriaceae bacterium
CATCAGACCTTAAACTTTAAGCCTGCTCTCCTGAATTTATTGGATAAATGATGGCGATTCAAAGTTAGAAAACGCTCTAAAATCATTCCATTTCGATGGCTCCCATATCGGGCAGCCCTTTGATGGGATGGCCCAAAAGATCCTGGTCTAAGGTAAAGCCCAAGTACAACCCTTTGGAGTCGCCCACGATTTTTGGAATGTCGATTCCTTTGTCACTCACCAGTTGTTTTGCAGTGGGGCGGTAGTCCAATAGGGTTGTTCCTCCTTTTTTTTGGAAAAGAACATCTCCAATTATGGATTGGTTGGGTTGGATAAGTGCTTCTTTTGGCCAATAATTATCGTTGAGAAAAATATTATTGGCAAAGGTTACATTTTTGATGGTGCCTGTTCCGCCATCATCCGGACGGTATTGGTCGCCGAGTACCAGCTGGCTTTTTCCCTCCAGATGAAATATGTTGTTGGCCACCAAAACTCCGGAAGCGACACGATCTACCGCAATTTTTGAGACAATGGAGGCATTTGCATAAATGGTGTTATTGTAGATGTAAGTATTGAAAGGGCCTGTTCTGGCATTGTTTTTTCCGGCAAATCCACTCAACCAAAAGGTTTTGCCCTCCTGAAAATTATTTCCTTCTCCTTTGACCCTGTATCCGTCATTGATGCTTAGGTTGTAACGGTAGGCACAGTTGTAATTGTTGCCCAAGACCTCAATGAACCCCCCTGCGTTGGACCAACTGAGGTTGCGCTGAACGATTATGTCGTTGCAGTTGAAATCGATATGGCAACCTGCAGAGTCTGCCGGTCCATTGGCATGTCTAAAAGTGTTTCTGTCTATGAGAACATGAGAAGACCCCCAAGTCCAAAGCCCACTGCCTCTGCCCCAGTTTCTGGAATCCTCTTCGCTCCCCGAATAACTGATGTTGTTTTCGGTGACCAAGGCTTGATCGCACTTGAGCAATACCATTCCGGGCCCTCCGGTTTTCTCAAGGACATTGTTTTGGATGGTTATATTTTGAAATTTTT
>CAZGUB010000126.1:1033-4340 GCA_964528935.1 uncultured Flavobacteriaceae bacterium
TGCTGTTGTGGAAACGTATCCCGCTGTGGCTCAGCTGCCTGATACGACAGCCCAAGACCGAAATATTGCTCAACTGCCCCTGGCTACTGGTGTTTAGAAACCGTATTCCCCATCCATAGCTTTGGGTGCCGTTGGGGGTAGTCACTTCATCTTCGCCACGAAGGAAGCCCCTCTCCTCATAATATACCTTTTCAATTTCTACATTTTCAATTATTATGTTTTCAAAGGACCGATCTGAGGTCACATGCACCAACAGGCCACACCTCATCCCCTCCAGCGTATTTTCTGATGGGTTTGTCATACCACCCCCATCGGCGGTGATGCTGAGGTTGGAAATGCGGATATGGGAAGTGTTTTGGAGCCGGATTCCGCTCAGATGGCCACTGGCGTCTATGATGGGTTTTTCTTGGGTGGATAGGCCGGGACTTTGATAATTGGAAATTTGCAAGCCCCCTTTGGCCGTAAATCCATCGATGAAAATGGATCCTCGAAATCGACTTCCATTGGCCAACAAGATTTTATCTCCGGATCGAAGTTCAAGATCCTTCAAAGGGTTCAGACTCTTAAAGGCCTGATCGGCACTTAGACCGCTGTGGTTGTCGTTGCCCGCGTTGGTGTCAAAATAAAAAGTCCGAGGGGAGGCGGTGGAGACCGAATTCCCCTCGGACGTACATGTGGCTATTAGAATGATGATGAAATGGAAAACGATCGATTTGATTATTTCCATTGGCACTTTTTAATAACCGGGATTTTCTACCAGATTGGGATTGTCAGATAGTTTGCCCAAAGTCAAAGGATAATAATAGTGATGGGATAAAAATATCCGAGGACTTCTGATGGCGTTTTTTACAGAAATTTTATATTTTTTGGTGTCGTAATTGTAAATGAACGAAAGCCCTTTCAACATGGTATCATTTAATACCTGCTCGGCAATTCTCCAACGCCTCATGTCCCAAAAACGGTGTTCTTCGAATACCAACTCAACAGCTCTTTCGTTTCTAATCGCCTCTTCGGTAATGTCGGCTTTTGCGGGCATTCCCGCGCGAGCTCTGATGGTGTTTAATGCTTCTAACGCTTCATCGGTTTTGCCCAAATAGAAGGCTGCTTCTGCCAAGTTGAGATAGATTTCTCCCAAACGAAAGATGTGGTAATCTTCACTGGATTGCATGGATTCTAACTGGTTGCCGGAACTTTCGTCCAAAAACTTTCGTAGTAAAAATCCTTGTCTCAGGGGTTTGGGTCGAGGCTCATAGGCTCTTGCGGAGGCTTTTGCAGGGGTGCCATCGGGCAAAGTACCGCTTTTTACCTCTGCACCGTCGACAATACTCTTTTCGTGAAAATAAGCTTTCTTTCCCCAAAAATCGGCTTCGTTGTATAGAATCGCTGCTTTGAATCGTGGATCTCGATTGTGAAAAAGCTCGTCCATGGTCCATTCCTTGGCGGCGTATTCTTCGCGAGGGATTTTGCCCGAAGTTCCATCGATAAACTCAAATTTCTCTACGATGTCCAGATAGGGCCTGAAATTGGAATTCCAAGCAAAAGCAAAATCGGCATGAACGGCGGTAGTGGACAGATTCGTACCAAAAGAGGAAGCGGCATCATATCGCTCGGTGAAGATTACTTCTGGATTGTTTTCAATTTCATCCACAAACAACTGCTTATGATTGAGCATTGGATCATCAGGATAAGCGTTGTATAGCGAATGAGGACTGTTGTTGATTAGTTCTTTGGAGGCGTCGTAGGCCTTTTGCCAGTAGCTGTTCTCATCAGCGCTCGGTATGCCTACAATTCCATTGAGTTGTACTTGACCAAATCTTGCGATACTGCCGGCATAGAGGTTGGATCGGCTTTGCAAAGCTTTGGCTGCCCATTTGCTGGCCCTTCCGGGTTCTCCCTCGTGGGTGTCCGGAAGATCATTAAAGATGGCGGTCATCTCGGCATCGACAAAATCATAGATCTCTTTTTCGGTGTTCCTGCTTACAAAAAGGGTTTCCTCGTCGTCGTCCAAACTTTGGGCAACCGTGATCAACGGTACCCCTCCATAGCGAATGGCCATGTTGAAGTAAAAGTAGGCACGTAGCCAGCGGGCTTCGCCCAATCTTTTCTTTTTGTAAGCTTCGCTAAAACTCTCAGAAGCCCCTACTTTGTCGATAAAGATGTTGAGTTTTCTGATTTCACTGTACCTCCAATAATTCAGAGGATCATATAGGGTCTCGGCATTCATGGGAGTAGCAATGGCGGCATTGGGCTGCTGCCAAGGTGCAAATTGGATCATTTCATCGGCCATGCCCGAAAGCAATCCAAATCCAGTATGGCTGTTATTCAAATGTCTGAAGTTGGCCAAAGCGTATACATCGGTGAGGTAGGCATCTGCCAATCGCTCATCTTGCCATACTGCCACCTCAGAAATACGATCCAAAGGGGCTTTATCCAAAACGTCTTCACAGCTCCACAGAGCCAGTGCAAAAACAAAGTATAAGATGTGTTTCGTTTTCATTTTCATTTTTTTAAAGTGATATGTTAATTCCATAAGATATTGTTCTGATCAATGGGTAGGTATTCCCGTCTTGATTGACAGGGCCCTCAGAATCAAACGATCCTTTGTAAATACCCAGGTTGTTCCATGTCAAAAGGTTGGACCCTGAGACAAACACCCTAAATTGATCTACTCCGATCAAACTCTTGATATTGGAAGGGATTTCGTAGCCCAAATTGAGATTTTTGAGTCGTAAATACGTTCCATCCTGAACCCAAAAATCCGAAACCTGGGAGTTGTTGGCATTGGCGTTGGCCGCAGTACTTGCAGGTAATTGGGCGTTTGGATTGATGTTTACCCCCGGATTGTTGGGATCGGGTGTCCAACGGTAATCGTACTGAAATTGATAGGGGATTACGTTGTTGATCAGTATGTTTCGAATTTGATTGCCGAAGGTGAAATTAAACCCGGTAGCCCCTTGGAAAAGCATGCTCAAAGAGAAATTCTTGTAAGCGGCATTGAGGTTGATACCATAAGTCATATCCGGCAATCCTCCTTTTCCAATCAGATCGCGATCCCTCCAGTCGATGTAATTGTCACCGTTCAAATCGACATAACGAATGTCTCCCGGTTTTACTTGATTGTTTCCGGTTCCACCGGCCAAAAGAGACTGATCTACGGGATGGGCATCAATCTCGGCCTGACTCATGAAGATGCCGTCGGTGCGGTATCCAATGTTTCGGTTGACCCAGTTTCCAGAGTTCAGCTGGATGAGGTTGAACCTACGAATAAAATCGGGGTCGTTCAACTCTGTTTCATCTGCGGCATAGG
>CAZGUB010000127.1:0-4331 GCA_964528935.1 uncultured Flavobacteriaceae bacterium
GTAACCAGGCTGAAAAGCAGAAGATGTTATAAAAATGAAACAAAATGTTTTATTTATAACATTTTACTTTTACGATCATGCACCATTTTAGATGTCGATTTATTATTTTTGGAACTTAATTTTAAGGAATGAATTTACACGAATATCAGGGAAAAGAGATACTGTCCAGTTTTGGTGTGGCGGTTCAAAGAGGGGTCGTAGCGGAGAACGCCGACCAAGCGGTGGAATCGGCTCAAAAGCTTACCGAAGAGACCGGTACGTCATGGCATGTGATCAAAGCGCAAATCCATGCCGGTGGCCGTGGCAAAGGTGGCGGGGTCAAATTGGCTAAAAACTTGGACGAGGTCAAAACCCTTTCCAACCAAATCATAGGCATGCAACTGATTACCCCACAGACCCCACCCGAAGGGAAAAAGGTAAATAAGGTTTTGGTGGCCGAAGATGTTTACTATCCCGGAGATTCAGAACCCAAAGAATTTTATGTTTCGGTTTTGCTCAATCGCAGCAGCGGACGGAATATGATCATGTATTCCACCGAGGGAGGAATGGACATCGAAACGGTAGCCGAGGAGACTCCCGAGCTGATTTTTACCGAAGAAATTGACCCGGCCTACGGTTTGCAGGCCTTTCAGGCGCGCAATGTGGCCTTTAATCTCGGATTGAGTGGAACGGCTTTTAAAGAAATGGTAAAATTTATCAGTGCCTTGTATCGAGCCTATGTGGGAGCCGACGCTTCTTTGTTTGAGATCAACCCTGTTTTAAAGACTTCCGACGATAGAATTATTGCCGTGGACGCCAAGGTAACTTTGGACGACAACGCCCTCTTCCGACATAAAGATTATGCCGAGTTGAGAGACCTGACCGAGGAGAACCCCACAGAAGTAGCCGCCCGCGAGGTGGGACTCAACTATGTGGCACTGGACGGCAACGTGGGTTGTATGGTCAATGGTGCCGGGCTGGCCATGGCCACCATGGACCTGATCAAGCAGTCGGGAGGATCTCCGGCCAATTTCCTCGATGTGGGTGGAACCGCAGATGCCGCCAGGGTAGAAACTGCCTTCCGTCTGATCCTCAAAGACCCCAATGTGGCAGCCATTTTAGTCAATATTTTTGGGGGGATCGTCCGTTGCGATCGCGTGGCACAGGGTATAGTAGATGCCTATAAAAACATGGGCGACGCCATAAAAGTACCCATCATTGTCCGTTTGCAAGGCACCAATGCCGACATTGCCAAGCAGCTGATCGACGACTCCGGACTCAATGTTTTGTCCGCTACCGCTTTTGAAGAAGCCGCTCAAAAAGTCCAAGAGGCCCTTTGATTGTCATTATGACATAGTTTTTTTGTTTTTTACCGACAAAATGTCATTAATCTTGTGTTGGTACAGGTTTTGAATTAGATTGATCAAAAAAAGTTTAATATAAATCTTAACATCATGAATTTAGTAAAAACCAAAAACCCGACTTTTACCTCCCTGATCGATGAATTGTTTTTAAACCAAGATTGGGGTCAAAACCAACATTCCCTACCGGCAGTAAATATCTTGGAGGCCGATGATCACTTTGACATTCAACTGGCCGCACCGGGGAAGGAAAAAAAAGATTTTAATATCGAGTTGGACGAAGGCTTACTCACCATTTCTTCCGAGCAGGAATCCAGTACTACCGAAAGCAAGGGAAGCTTTACCCGTAAAGAGTTTAGTTACAACAGCTTCCGCAGGTCTTTTAATGTACCCGATACGGTCGCTGCCGATAAGGTCAGTGCCAGTTACAAAGAAGGCATTCTGACTGTACATTTGCCCAAGAAAGCCGAAGCACTTCCCCAGCCCAAAAAACTAATTTCCATCAGGTAAATTAATGATTTTGTTTGAAAAAAGGGCTTGACTTAGTCAAGTCCTTTTTTTATCGTAGCAGATTTTGTAATGATTTGACCTCATCCCTGAGTCTTGCGGCTTCGAGAAAATCCAAATCTTTGGCGGCGTTTTCCATGGCTTTTCTGGAGTCTCGGATTTTTTGTTGAATTTCTTCTTGGCTGAGGTAACGGTTTTGAGCTTCAGCGGCTTTTCTATCGGCCAATTCTTGGGCATGGGTGGCGACCGAATTCTTGGAGAGGGCATTGTCCAAGGACTTATTTAGGGCTTGTGGGGTAAGTTTGTTTTTGAGGTTGTAGTCTTGTTGTTTGCTTCTTCTGTAGTTGGTTTCGTTTATGGTTTTTTGCATGCTTTGTGTGATTTTATCTGCATACATGATGGCTTTTCCATTTACATTTCGGGCGGCCCGTCCTACGGTTTGCGTTAGGGAGCGATGGCTGCGCAGAAAACCTTCTTTGTCGGCATCCAGTATAGCTACCAGCGATACCTCCGGCAGATCTAGTCCCTCCCGCAGTAGGTTCACACCCACCAGAACGTCAAACAGTCCTTTTCGCAAATCCTGCATGATTTCTACCCGCTCCAGCGTATCCACATCGCTGTGTATATAACGACAGCGGATGCTGGCTCGCGTAAAATATTTGGTTAATTCCTCGGCCATTCTTTTGGTAAGGGTGGTGACCAAGGTGCGCTCGTCTTTTTCTACGCGTAGCTGTATTTCTTCGATCAGGTCGTCGATCTGATTAAGGCTGGGACGTATCTCGATTTCGGGATCGAGCAATCCGGTGGGTCGAATGATCTGTTCGACATAGAAACCTTCGGTTTGTTTGAGTTCGTAGTCGGCCGGGGTGGCACTGACATAGAGCACCTGGTTCTGCAAGGCTTCAAATTCTTCAAATTTCAGAGGGCGGTTGTCCATGGCTGCCGGTAAACGAAAACCATAGTTGACCAGATTTTCCTTGCGACTACGGTCACCGCCATACATGGCGTGGACCTGAGAGATGGTCACATGGCTTTCGTCGACTACCATCAGAAAATCCTCAGGGAAGTAGTCCAAGAGACAAAAGGGACGGGTGCCGGGTTCCCGTCCATCCAGATAACGCGAATAATTTTCTATACCGGAACAGTAGCCCAACTCTCGGATCATTTCCAGATCAAACTCGGTGCGTTCCTGCAATCTTTTGGCTTCCAATAAATTTCCGTTGCCCTGAAAATAATCAACCTGCTTCACCAGGTCTTCTTGAATTTGTACGATGGCGTTCTGGAGGATGTCTGGAGAGGTCACAAACATATTGGCCGGGTAGAGGGTCAGCTGCTCATAGGGATCCAAATGTCGGTTTTCGATTGGATCAAAGGATTCAATTTCCTCAATTTCATCTCCAAAAAAATGAATTTTAAAAGCGATGTCGGCATAGCCGGGAAAAATATCGAGGACGTCACCGTTGACGCGAAAATTGCCGCGGTTGAATTCGCCGGTGGTCCTCGCGTATAGACTTTGCACCAGTTGGTGGAGGAGCTGGGTTCTGGGGACAACGGTTCCCTTTTGTAGGGAAATCACATTTTTTTGAAATTCCAAAGGATTGCCAATACCGTATAAACAGGATACCGAAGCCACGACCAGCACATCCCGCCTGCCAGAAAGTAAGGAGGAGGTGGTGCTCAGTCGCAGCTTTTCGATTTCTTCATTGATCGACAAATCCTTTTCGATGTACAACCCACTGGTGGGGATATAGGCTTCGGGCTGGTAGTAGTCGTAATAGGAGACAAAATATTCCACCGCATTTTTGGGGAAAAATTGCTTGAACTCTGAGTAGAGTTGCGCAGCCAGTGTTTTGTTGTGTGCCAATACCAAGGTGGGGCGTTGCAATTCTTGAACCGCATTGGCTACAGTAAAGGTTTTTCCCGAGCCCGTAACCCCCTGTAAAGTCACGTATTTTTCGCCAGCCAAAAAACCATCGGTAATCTGTCGGATGGCCTCGGGCTGGTCGCCGGTAGGCAAAAATGGAGATTCCAGTTTGAATTGCATGCTGCGAAATTAAAGCTTAAATCAGCGACCGACAAAACTAATGCGCACTTTTGCCCAAATCTACTATAAGGAAAACGTATCGGCCGCTGCTGTCGAGAAAAAGCAGTATTTTTGAAAAAAAGTAAGGTGGAGGAAAAACTGATCTCTAAAAAAAAGCCTTTTTTTCCCATTTCCGACGAGTTGATGCATTTTTTAAAAAAATACGACCGTTGGATGGAGTCTTCCATATGCTACGATGACTTGTTGCGGTTTTCTGGATCTGTGATCGTTTACGACCAAAACGACCAAGATACGCTTTGGGTGCGGGTTTACTATTCAGATAGCGACCGTGCCGAAATAGATGCCCAACTGAAGTCCATCTATACCTTGTTGCATTCCGATGGAAGTACATCTTCCCTTCCCGATCTAAATATCGATGCCATCGACTATTGCACCTTTGG
>CAZGUB010000128.1:0-4305 GCA_964528935.1 uncultured Flavobacteriaceae bacterium
CCAACGCATTACTTATTTTGGCAGTGCGGCCGTAGGAGCCTTGGCCTTTTGTTTTTCCGACAGCTTTTGGTTCAACGCCGTAGAAGCCGAGGTATATGCCATGGCGACCTGCATCCTCTCACTACCTTTTTGGTTGGGATTGCGATGGGAGCAGGAGATGAATACCCCACGCGGAGCTCGATGGTTACTCCTGATTTCATTTGTCAGCGGTTTGTCATTTGGCGTACATTTTATGGGATTGTTGGCCATTCCAGCCATTGGGATGATTTATTATTTTAAAAACACCCCCAATATTACCCTTAAAAGCTTTTTGTTAGCCAATGTGATTTCGGTAGCCATATTGTTGTTTATTTTCAAGCTTTTGTTGCCTACAACCTTGGCCTTCTTTGGAAATTCGGAGGTATTTTTTGTCAACAAAATTGGGTTGCCTTTCAATAGTGGTACTGTAATCGCTGGCCTGAGTTTTGTTTTGTTTTTCTTTTACAGTTTGCGATATACCCAGCGTAAAAAATGGGTAAATCTCAATACTGGAATTTTGTGTATTTTGTTTGTACTGGTCGGTTTTTCCTCTTGGTTGATGATTCCCATCAGGGCCAATGCCAATACTGTAATCAATGAAAATTCTCCTACCGATGCTCGGGCACTTTTGGCCTATTACAACCTAGAGCAATATCCCGAAACTCATCTTTTTTACGGGCCACTTTTTTCGGACGTTTACGTGGGGCAAGACCCTGTCCAACCTTATGTGGACGACAAACCCAAATACGAGAGAGATTATGCTGCTGGTAAATACATTATTGTCAACCACTGGGAAAAAGCAAAAATCAACTCCAATGCAGCCCACCGCGGATTTTTGCCGCGCTTGTGGAGCTCTGAGCATGCCGGAAATTATATGAATTTTACCGGACCGCTGAATTTTGATATTGCTCCAGAATATCGAGGCAATGAGATGTTGGTGGCTCGGGTCAACGAATTTCGAAATGATATTCGCGAGGGATTGGTAACAGGAGACGATTACCACCAGTTTTTTAGATCCCTTTCTCCCTATCTGGTCATTGAAAAACCCAGTTTTTGGAGCTCCCTACAGTTTTTATTTCAATATCAGATTGGGTATATGTACTGGAGGTATTTCATGTGGAATTTTACCGGCAGGCAGAATGATATTGCAGGAACCTATAATGTACTGAATGGAAACTGGATCAGTGGAATTCCTTTGGTAGACAACTTCCGTTTGGGCAATCAATCACAAATTTCTGACGATGCGCGAAACAACAAAGCTCGTAACACTTATTTTTTTCTTCCCTTTTTGCTGGGATGGATAGGGCTTATTTTTATTTATCGCCAAGATTCCAAGCGTTTTTGGGTGTTGTTATTATTCTTTTTATTTACCGGTCTGGCACTGAAAATCTACCTGAATGAACGTCCGTTTGAGCCACGTGAGCGAGACTATGCCTTGGTAGGGTCTTTTTATGTTTTTGCTCTATGGATTGGATTGGGGGTCTTTTCCCTATCTCAAAAAGTATTGCTTTGGGTCAAGTCAAAATTGGCAGGGCCTGTGGTGGTGGCCATTAGTTTTGTTGCTGTACCATTATTGATGGCTTTTCAAAACTGGGACGATCACGATCGTTCGGGGCGCTATACCGCCCAGTCGATGGCCAAATCCTATTTGGAATCCATTCAAAAAGATGTAGGAGCCATGATTTTCACCATCGGGGACAATGATACTTTTGCCCTTTGGTATGCCCAAGAAATCGAGGGGTACCGTACCGACGTCAAAACCATCAATACCTCACTGTTGGCTACGGACTGGTACATCGATCAGATGAAACGAAAGACTTATGAAAGTGATCCCATTCCCTCCCAGCTGACTCACAAACACTACGCATATGGGATCAGGGACTACATCAAACACGAGCCCATCTTGGATTCTGTTCGTTGGGACATCAAGGATTTTATGAATTGGGTTGCCAGCGATCATCCCAGAACCAAGTACAAAAGCCTACTGGAACAAGCCGGAGACGACCCCCGCCGATTGCCCAAGGCCACCCAAGAAATGATTTTTTACCCTACCAATAAAATCAGGGTACAGGTCGATATTGAAAATGTATTGGAGAGTGGTGTGGTCAAACCCGAGGATAAAGATCGGGTTGTTCCCTATATAGACATAGATCTTCCGGAGAGTGGCATGACAAAAAATCAAATCATGATGCTGGATATTTTGGCCAATAACAACTGGAAAAGACCGATCTATTTTACGGGAGGCAGCTACTCCGAAGCCGAATACATCTGGATGAAAGATTACCTTCAGCTAGAAGGGTTGGTCTATAAACTGGTGCCCATCAGAACCCCACAAAACAGTGACAATCCCTATGTGATGGGACGTATTGATTCTGATTTGATGTATGACATTGTCATGAATTGGAGTTGGGGAAATTCGCAAAGCCCTAACATCTATCACGACACAGAGACCCGAAAAAACAGTATTTCCTTTAGGAGTAATATGGCGCGTTTGGCAGAGCAATTGATGGAAGAAAACAAAAATGAGAAAGCCAAAAACATTCTGGACTTGGCCATGGAGAAGATGCCAGTCGATTATTTTGGATATTACAGCCTTATAGTTCCTTTTGTCGATGCCTATTACCGTCTGGGCGAGACGACTTCAGGTCGGGAGCTCGCTCAAAAAGTAGCATATAAATACAGTGACGAGTTGGCGTATTTTGCCTCACAAACTCCCAAAGAGCAGTTGGTGATGGGCGAAGAAATCATTACCCAAATTGAGCGTTACAGAACTTTGATGGAGGCCGTTTTAATCAACGAAGACCGAGTGATATTGGGTACTGCCATAGACGACTTTGTTCATGCCATCGAGCCATTCAAGAACCTTTACGGAGACTATGATTATTATACTTCACTCAGTGATTTTGTGGAGGGTTATTATTTGGTGGGCAACGAATCAAAAGCAAAAACTCTGGTCGAGGCCATTGTGTCCCAATACGAAGAGCGTTTGGGAATGATCGCCAATTTTTCGCAAAGCAACCAAAAACTTTATTACGATCGCATCAAAGGAGAAATACTGGATTTTCAGGAACTGATCTACCGGGTCAGACAGAGCGGTGCTGCATCTTTTGCCGACAGTCTGCAGTTGCGATTCGATCGTTCTATGGGGCAATTTAAGTTGGAAGAAGAACCAGCAGCGATTCAGTCCAAGTGATCTTGCATAAGACTGATGAGGGTGTTGGCATCTTGCTCGCCGCTTTGTCTCCAAACCATCTCGCCCAGTTTGTAGATCATCAGCGTAGGCAGAACTTTTACACGAAGGGCATCGGAGAGTTTGGCGTTTTTTTCGGTATCAATTTTGATTACTTTTCCTTTGTCGCCTAGGGCTGCCGCTACATCTTTTAGTATGGGGTGCATGGAGGAGGACAACAGATCTTCCTCGCTGTAGAACACCAACAGCAGGGGAAGTTTGTCATCAATAAGTTCACCAAATTTTGACATTTCTCAACAATTTTGGGGGTTTGACCTATCGCAAATGTAGTTTTTTTTGCGATTAAACCAATAATTTCTTCTTTTTCAAGATGATTACGGTGATTTCGGGCCATATGCCTACCCTACCGGGATAGGCCAGATAGCCAAAGCCGCGATTGACGTTGAGTTTCTGTTCTTGTTTTTCGTAGATACCTGCCCATTGCTTGTACTGCCACTGTACGGGACTCCATTTGATCCAGCCGGGGATCTCTATGCCAAACTGAAATCCGTGGGTGTGCCCACTGAGAGTAAGGTGAAAAGGGTGGGGGTGGGGCAGGACCTCTGCTTCCCAGTGGGAAGGGTCGTGACTGAGTAAGATTTTGAAATCTTCGGATCGAATTTTTTCGATTGATTTTTCCAAATCTCCTGCTTTTTTGAATCTTCCAGCTCCCCAGTTTTCGACACCTATGATGGCCAATTTTTCACCATTTTTTTCAATATAGCGGCTTTCGTTGAGTAGCAAATCAAACCCCATTTCTCGGTGGATCTGATACATGTTTTCCATGTTTTGTTGTTTTTCGGCTTGGCTTTCCCAATCGCTGTAATCGCCATAGTCGTGATTGCCCAAGACCGAAAATTTGCCGTAGGGAGCGTTTATCTCGGCCAGTGAAGACACCCAAGGGCGGGCTTCGGAAGATTTGTTGTTGACCAAATCTCCGGTAAACAGCAGCAGGTCTGAATTCTGTTCTTTGATCAAACTCATTCCATAAGCCACTTTTTCAGGATTGTCAAAACTGCCACAATGCAGGTCAGAGATTTGGGTGATCTGAAAACCGT
>CAZGUB010000129.1:0-4293 GCA_964528935.1 uncultured Flavobacteriaceae bacterium
AGGGCGAATCATCCACCGCAAAAACATATTGATACGTTTAGCCGCAGAACCTTTGTGGGGGTCCGATATGTGTTTTTGAGTCCTTTTGGGATGGTCGATTTCAAAAAAAATAGTCTTGAATCGATGAATTCCTTGTTGCAATGATTCTGCTCGAGAAGCAAAGACTTTTTCCAAGCCCCCATGGTGGAGATAAAGATGATTTAGGGCTTGAACAAAAAACAGGAAATCTTGTAGATTAAAGGTGCGGTGGACAAACTCTTTTATTTTACTCAGATCTTTTTGGGTATGGTGAAGGATAAAGTCATGGGGGGCATTATCGAGCAATTCCATCATCTTTTTTCCACTTTTGAGGATGCTCTGGCGGTTGCCCCAAGCGATGGTAGCAGTAAGAAAACCCGAAATTTCGATGTCTTCCTTTTTAGAAAATTGATGCGGAATTTGAATGGGGTCGTGCTCTATAAAAGCGATCGACTCATATTGACGGGCTTTTTCATCGAGAAACGAAAGGAGGTTATTTCGATTCATGATTTTATTTTCCCATCCTCAAGAGAAATTTTCCGATCTGCGCTGTTGGCCAAAGTTTCGTTGTGGGTCACAATCACAAAAGTACAACCCAGTTGGTCTCGAACGCGAAAAAAAGTACGATGCAGTTCTTCGGCATTATGAGAATCCAAATTACCACTGGGCTCGTCGGCAAAAATCACTTTGGGGTTGTTGATCAAGGCTCTGGCGACGGCTACCCGTTGTTGTTCACCCCCCGAGAGTTGCTGTGGTTTGTGGTGGATGCGGTCGGACAGTCCTAAATCTTCCAGTATTCCTTTGGCTTTTGCTTTTAGTGTTTTTTCGTCTTTTCCTGCTATCCAACCAGGCATGCAAACGTTTTCCAAAGCGGAAAACTCTGGAAGTAATTCGTGAAATTGAAAAATAAATCCCAACTTCTCATTTCTAAAAGTCGCCAAATCCGACGGGTTCAGTTCATTGATTTTTTGACCGGCAACGGTCAAAGCAGTGTTAATGTTCTTATTGGCACTGTCGAGCGTCCCCAGAATGTGCAAAAGTGTAGTTTTTCCCGCTCCCGAAGGACCGACAATGGCAACGATCTCCCCATGGTTTACAGTCAGGTCAATACCCTTCAGCACCGGCAATGTTCCGTAGGTCTTGAATAACGACTTGCAAGAAATAATCTCGTCCATTATTCAAAATTAGTTTTTTACCACCAATCGTCCTTCTTCTGTAGAGGTATTTTTATTTTTGTTTAAGGATGCTCTTTTTTGTTTATTAATTTAATATATTTGATGAACAAAAAAATAGATTGTTAAAGAAAGCTTTTTTTGCCGGCGGTTGTTTTTGGTGTACCGAATCCATTTTTGGAAATGTAAAAGGGGTATTGGATGTAGTTCCGGGATATATGGGAGGCCATGTCAAGCGTCCTGCTTACCGAGAGGTTTGCAACGGTAATACCGGTCATACAGAAACCATCCAAATTACCTACGACAGTGCTTTGGTGACTTATGTAACCTTGTTAGAGATTTTTTTTCATACCCATGATCCTACGACTTTAAATCGACAGGGAAATGATGTAGGGACGCAGTACAGATCGGCTGTATTTTACAACAATTTGGATGAGAAAAAAGAAATAGAACAAATCGTAGAATCTCTTACCAAAGAAGCGGTATTTGAAAATCCAATAGTAACAGAAATTTTACCGGAATGCCCTTTTTACGAAGCCGAATCAGAGCATCGTGATTATTACCGAAGAAATACCGAACACCCTTATTGTCAATATGTTATTACCCCAAAACTCAAAAAATTTAAATCTCTTTTTAATCAACTAATAGAATCCAATGAATGATAATTTTAATTTAGACACCCTTCCAATCACTGAAGAAATAAAGTTCAATTTTTCCAAAATTATCGATTTATTGGGCGAAGACAACTCTAGAGAAGGTTTGGAAAAAACTCCCTTGCGGGCGGCCAAGGCCATGAAGTTTTTGACCGAAGGCTATGAAAAAGACCCCAAGCTGATTCTGCAAAGTGCAATGTTTAGTGAAGATTACAACGAAATGGTCATTGTAAAAGACATTGAGCTTTATTCACTTTGCGAGCATCACATGTTGCCTTTCTTTGGCAAAGCTCACATCGCCTATATTCCAAATGGAAAAATTGTAGGTTTGAGCAAAATCCCTAGGGTTGTAGATGTATTTTCCAGAAGGTTACAGGTCCAAGAGCGCCTTACCGAGCAAGTGTTAGATTGTATCAACGATACTTTAGAGCCCAAAGGCGTTGCTGTGGTCATAGAAGCTTCACATATGTGCATGATGATGAGGGGTGTACAGAAGCAAAATTCTACCACTACTACCTCCGGTTTTAGGGGGTCGTTCAAAGAAACCGATACCCGAAACGAGTTTTTAAAATTGATCACTGCTCAACTGAGCTGATCTTTTTCGTTTTTTTCAAAAAGAAATTTTAACCCGATTTTTTTTAGCACCTTTTTTTCGAATTCCCAAAAGAATTTGAACTGGAAAAATAAGCTACCCACCCCGATCAATAGTATTTGGTAAATGGGAAAAATAATCAGTATTCTCAGTAAAAAGTAGCAGGCCATTCCATAGGGAAAAGCTTCAAACAATGTGGCATTGATACCGAGAAGATCCAAAGCAGGTCGGGCGAGTTTTGCACTGGCGGAGCCTGTGATGGCAAAGACTAAAAAAATGACCGCCAACTGGCTGTTGGAAGTAATCTTCCATTTTTTCTTGAGTCGCTCAAACATCCAGCTGTTACCCTAAAATAGAAATAATTTGTGCTGCCAGTTCGGATCCTATCCGGTCTTGAGCCTCGAGTGTGGCCGCACCAATGTGTGGGGTCAATGATATTTTGGGATGCATCAGTAATTTGATTTCTGGTTGGGGTTCGTTTTCGAAAGTATCAAGGCAAGCAAAAGCCAATTTCTTACTGTCCAGAGCCGCCACCAAGGCCACTTCATCGATGACCCCCCCGCGCGCAGCATTAATGATTCCGGCACCGTCTTTCATCATGCCAAATTCCTTGGCACCGATGACGTATTCTTTTTGTGCGGGCACGTGAAGACTGATGAAGTCCGACTGTTTGATTACGGCATCCACTTCTTCGGTATTGATGGTTACGCTCACAGAAGATCCGTCAAATAGGGACACATCTACATTGGCTTTGTCTATAAATTTGTCTGCCGCCACAACTTTCATCCCTATTCCCAAAGCAATTTTTGCAACTTCTTGGCCAATTCTCCCAAATCCGATGATGCCCATCGTTTTTCCTCTCAGCTCAATTCCTTTGGCATAAGCTTTTTTGAGTCCCTTGAAATTGCTTTCACCCTCCAGTGGCATGTTTCTATTTGAATCGTGAAGAAAACGTACACATCCAAAAAGGTGAGCAAAAACCAGTTCCGCTACCGATAGGGAGGAGGCCGCAGGGGTATTAATGACACTCAATCCTTTTTCCCGAGCATACTCCAGATCAATGTTGTCCATTCCCACGCCCCCTCGACCGATTATTTTGAGCGAAGGGCAAGCATCGATCAAATCTTTGCGCGCAGTGGTTGCACTACGAACCAAAAGGGCTACAATTTGATTTTCATTGATGTACTGCACCAGTTGTTCTTGTGCGACATTGGTAGTAATTACCTCAAAGCCTGCTTGGGTAAGTTGTTCAACACCGGAGGTAGAAATACCGTCGTTTGCTAATATTTTCATTTTAAATATATTGGTTATGCTTTTCTTTCAAATTCTTGCATGCAATCCACCAAAACCTGTATGCTTTCAATCGTCATGGCATTGTATATAGAAGCGCGGTAGCCACCAACGGATCTGTGTCCTTTAAGTCCGCTGATGTTGGCTTGATTCCAAATAGAATCAAATATTTTGGCTTGGGCATGGTCCTTCAAGTTGAAGGTAGCATTCATGTCACTGCGGTCTTCTTTAGCGGCAAAGCCTTCAAACAAAGGATTCCTGTCAATTTCGTCGTAGAGCAATGCTGCTTTTTTTGCATTTTGAACACCTACGCCTTCCAATCCGCCATTTTTGGCGATCCATCGCAGATTGAGTAAGACTGTATAAACGGCAAAAACAGGAGGGGTATTGAACATACTTCCAGCATTGGCGTGAATGGCATAGTCCAACATCGAAGGAATGACACGATTGACTTTATTCAAAGCCGACTCTTTGATGAAGACTAATGCCACACCGGAAGGCCCCATATTTTTTTGAGCTCCGGCATAAAACAACTCAAATTTTGAGGAGTCCAACGGTCGAGAAAAAA
>CAZGUB010000130.1:0-4290 GCA_964528935.1 uncultured Flavobacteriaceae bacterium
TGATTGATTTCATACACCCCCAGATGAAGCAAGGCCTTGAGGGTATGCCCGTTCACAACCCATTTGAGCTTGTGAAGTGACTGTTTCAAAAATAAAGGAGCGGTCAAATCGTATTTTCTTTTGGCTCTCTTTAGATATTTTTGGAGCAGATGGGGAGGCACGCCCAATTTTTGCTCTACCTCTTCCAGAAATCGTTTTTGATCTGCATAGGCCGTCAATTGGGTATGATCTTCCCAGAAATACTGACAGGCGATTTTTTTCTTCTGATAAGTAAAAAAATCGCTGGCCTTTTCGCCGTGAAGCTCAAAAAGCTCTTCAACAAATTGAGGCATGGTAAACAACGATGGACCAGCGTCGAAACGATAGTCTCCCAAAGCAAAGGCACTTAGTTTTCCTCCCGGATAATCATTGGCTTCAAAAACAGCTACTTTGTACCCCTTTTTGGACAAACGCAAGGCAGCGGCAATGCCACCTATTCCTGCTCCTATAATGGCAGCTGATTTCATGAGGTCTTGTTACTTTTGACAAATCCTGTATCAGAAAGTATCTGAAAGCGAGCAAATAGATCTTCGCTATACCAATTTTCGTTCCTGGTTTTTTTTATGATTTGGTTGTGTATTTTTCCTTGATAGGCAAATTGTTTCACTGCTTCAATGCTATCCCAAATAGAAAGGGTCGCTTGTTGTACCAGCGGCCACTCTCCAATCCCTTTAAAATAGCGTACTCCTCTGGCATTCGCTATGGCGAGACTGGCTTGTGGGACTGACCTCCAAAACGATAATAGCCGGGCGGGGCGAAGCGTCGCCCGGGTAATGACCGCCACGGGGAAGCTTGTGTTTTTTTCGAGTAAACTTTGTGGGGGAAAGGGATTTTGACCGCTCCACAAACCGTGGCTTTTTAGAGGAAGCATTTTGAGGGTTCTATGTGTCTCGGATTTTGGCCTATAGCTTTTTAGAATGGGATTGTGTTTCAAAAACTCATCGGCGGTTTTTTGATTATTCCATACGCCCAAAAAAGCATAAGTACCAAAATCGGGCCAAAGGCTAAAGCCATTTCCGCCTCCAGTCCCCATGAGTTTAAAAAACTTCAAATCTTTATTTTGTTTAATTTTTGAGGGTGCTAGGCCCATTTGGGCAAAAGCCCAGGCCTTATTTTTGTTAAATTGATAAAAGGTAATCGTCGTCAGTCCGTCCATCAAAGTAGCGATCTTTAGGATAGACCAATTTAAAAAAAAAGCCTGAAAGCCCAATAAATATGGGGAATTAAAAAACGCCTCTGCTAGGATTTTAGAATTTGACTTTAGGAGATTGTAGTCGCAGAGGCGTTAATAAACCAAATTGAATTTAAACTGTTTAAAGATATAAATAAAATATTGAACAAAAAAACATTCAACAAAATTTTTTTTTCTTGGCAAAATGGGGTGATTTGAATTGGTTATATTTGTTTATTAAAAATATTATTTAATATGACCTCCTCATTTGTTGCTTTTGTTGTAATCGCCTCTATGGTAGGGGTTTTAGTAGGAATATTTATCGATCTTTCGAAAAAATAAAGGGTTTTGAAGTCTGCGACTTATTTTGATAAATTTATTTATCTGCTGATCATTGCAAATGTTTTGGCCATGATTTTGGAGTCTCATGTTTCCATCAGAAATGTTTACGGCCCCTCTTTTCATTTATTTGAAGCTATTTCCATTTATATTTTTTCTTTTGAGTACCTCTACCGCATTCGGTTGGCTTATCAAGACAAGCGCATGAAAGGAGTTTATCGTTATGTTTTCAGCACCTTTGGCTTGATCGATCTGATTTCCATATTACCATTTTACCTGAATCAGTTTGTTTCGATAGATGGAAGATTCCTCCGAATCCTCAGACTCTTTCGACTAACACGCATCTTTAAATTGGGACGAAAAAGCGGATCATTAAAATTGTTTATTAAAGCCTTGAAAGGGGTGAAAAACGAATTAAAATTTACGCTATTTCTATCGGTATTGGCCATATTATTTTCAGCATCGGCCATCTATTATTTAGAAAATGATGCACAACCTGAAAAGTTTTCGAGCATTACAGAATCCATCTGGTGGGCTACCGTTTCTTTAGCCACAGTAGGCTATGGAGATGTATACCCCATTACAGCTGGGGGTAAAATTTTTGCTTCAATCATCTCATTGATTGGGATTGGAATTGTCGCAATCCCCACGGGCATCATCTCTGCCTCTTTTGTTGAAGAAATCCATTCCCAACGTAGAAAGCGAGAGCATCCATAAGCGTTCAATACACATTTTTACTTTAAATTTCAAGCGATTATTTCTGTATTCCATTCTGTTTATTAATAGCTTTGTAAAGCAATGAAAAAGAATGTCTGCATTATTGGTTCGGGTTTTTCGTCACTGTCGGCTGCCTGTTATTTGGCACAGTCGGGTTATCAGGTTCAAATCTTTGAAAAAAATAGTACCCCCGGGGGTCGTGCTAGGCAACTGAAAAAAGACGGATTTGTCTTTGATATAGGGCCCTCATGGTATTGGATGCCGGATGTTTTTGAAAAGTTTTTTGCCGATTTTGGCAAGCAAGTGAGCGACTATTATCAATTGGAGCGGCTCGATCCGGGCTACCAGGTATACTTTGGCCATAGAGATACTATCACCATCGGAGACTCTTTGGAAAAAATTTACGCTACTTTTGAACAGGTCGAGCAAGGGAGTGCTGCCAAACTCAAGAAATTTATTGACAAGGCTGCCGACAACTACAAAATTGCCATGGACGAGCTGGTCTATCGACCGGGTCTGTCCCCCTTGGAATTGATTACTCCCGACACCCTCAAAAAGATAGGATACTTTTTCTCCAACATAAAAAAAGAAGTCGCCAAGGAATTCAAAAATCCCAAACTGGCACAAATCCTTCAGTTTCCCGTATTGTTCTTGGGAGCCAAGCCAGCAGACACACCGGCCTTCTACAATTTTATGAATTTTGCAGATTTTGGATTGGGTACTTGGCATCCCAAAGACGGCATGTACACCATTGTCAAAGGAATGGTAAAACTGGCAGAAAGTCTTGGGGTTACCATCCACTTGAACCAAGCTGTAGAGGAAATTGTGATTGAAGAAAAAAAGGCAGTTGGCATCAAGTGGGGAGGCAAGACTATTGGAATGTTCGATGTGATTCTGAGTGGGGCAGATTACCACCATACCGAAACGCTGATCCCCAAACCCTACAGGGTGTACAGCGAAAAGTATTGGGACAAAAAAACCTTTGCCCCTTCTTCACTTTTATTTTATGTAGGGTTGAATAAAAAGGTAAAAAATGTCTCCCATCACACTTTGTTTTTTGATGTGGATTTTGATGCCCATGCACAAACCATCTACGATACTTCCGAATGGCCAAAGGAACCCCTTTTCTACGCAAATTTTCCCTCCATCACCGATCCCAATATGGCTCCCAAAGGAAAAGAAGCCTGTTTTATTTTGATCCCTATTGCGCCGGGTCTGGAGGACAACGATCAAATCAGAAATCACTATTTTGATTTGGTCATCGACCGAATGGAAAAGCTTACCGAACAAAGTCTAATAAAAGAGATCTTATTCAAAGAATCCTTTTGTGTGAACGACTTTATCTCTGTTTACAACTCCTACAAAGGCAATGCATACGGAATGGCCAATACCCTCTTGCAAACGGCTTTTTTGAGACCCAAATTGCAAAGCAAAAAAATAAAGAATCTCTATTTTACCGGTCAACTCACGGTTCCCGGTCCGGGAGTTCCTCCTGCCTTAATCTCCGGAAAGTTGGTTGCAGGACTGATTGAAAAAGACTAAAACCACCAGTAGATAAAAACGAATTCATCGTCTTTTGCTTGGATTACCGAGTCTAATTTTTTGATATTGGTTTCCAATGTATTATCGTACTGTGTCAATTGTTCTGAAATTTGTTGCCACAAACCCAATCGCTTAAAAAGATTGTACTTCAAAAATTTATCTTTTTGAAGGTACTCTCTGTTTTTAATCCAAAAATCAATGTCGTACAAATCTATACTTTCCAACTCATATATCCATTTGTTTGCAATTCGAGATTCGAATTGATCTACGTAAACTTTTTCCTCACGATCAGAATTGAGCATCAAATATTTCAAGTCTGTACCGTCATATGTATTATTGACCAATCGGCCTACTTCTGATCCCAAAAACCTAAAAGTACCATCCAACTTAATGGCCTCATACACCACTCTGGGGGGATTAAAAGGATTGTAGTTGTTGTAAAACGAAAGTGGAGAATAGGGCTGTCCATCGGATTCGTCAAC
>CAZGUB010000131.1:0-4130 GCA_964528935.1 uncultured Flavobacteriaceae bacterium
GTATCTCATTTGGTACAATCGACCAGAGCGGGAGCCGATTATGGCTGGGGACTGATCTGGGCCTTATTACTGGTCAACCTCTTTAAATATCCTTTTTTTCAATTTGGTCCTCGCTATGCCTTGGCCACACAAGAGAGCTTGCTCGAAGGTTACCAAAAGTTGGGAAAAGCAAACCTTTGGATCTACTTTCTTCTCAATCTAGCAACCATGTTTACCATCCAAACCGCCGTAACCATTGTTACGGCAGGTATTGCTGCCAGTGTATTGGGACTCAGTTCCAGTATGATCTTTTGGAGCATTACCATTACTGCGCTTTGCTATATGATTCTACTGGTGGGCCGGTATCAGCTTCTCGACAAGGTCATGAAAGTCATCATCCTGATTCTTTCTGTGAGCAGCATTTTGGCCGTTCTCATCGCTTCCATCAAACAGGAATCTACAACCGATTTTACGCAAGTATTCCCTGAAGGAGCAGGACTGTTATTTCTTATTGCTTTCATGGGTTGGATGCCGGCACCCATGGACATCTCCATTTGGCACTCCATTTGGGTACTGGAAAAAAAAGACAACCTTCAAAACAAACTTTCTCTCAAAGAGGGGCTACTCGACTTTAACGTAGGGTATTTAACCACGGTTGTTTTAGGCGTCTGCTTTGTTGGACTGGGTGCGCTGGTCATGTATGGTTCGGGACTCGAATTTTCGAACAAAGGCAATGAGTTTGCCGAGCAACTCATCGATTTGTACACTTCCAATTTGGGAGACCGTGCCTATGGCATTATTGCCCTAGCCGCCCTGACCACCATGTTCAGCACCACCATCACCACTCTGGATGCCTCCCCCAGAGCCATGTCCAAAACCATTCAATTACTTTTTGATAAAAAAGAAAAAGACTATTATCTCATCTGGATTTCAATATTAGCTGTCGGTACCTGTGCCATCTTTCTTTTCTTACTTTCCGAAATGGGTCTATTGGTTCAGATCGCTACCGTATTGTCCTTCATCACTGCACCCTTTTATGCTATTCTGAACTACCGTTTGGTCACCAGTTCTCACATGCCCCAAAAAGATCGGCCCGGTCTTCCCACAAGGATATTGAGTGTTTCTGGCATCCTCTTTTTGACTGGATTCACCTGCATTTACCTTTTGAGTCTCCTCAATTAGTTCGTATCTTTGTAAAAAAAAGTTTTGGCAGCAGTAAAAGAAGAAAAAGGCGTTGGAAAACCAAAATGGATCCGGGTAAAACTCCCCACTGGAAAAAAATATACCGAACTCCGCGGGCTAGTTGATCAATACAAACTCAACACCATATGCACCTCCGGTAGTTGCCCCAATATGGGGGAATGTTGGGCCGAAGGTACTGCCACTTTTATGATAGGGGGAAATATCTGTACGCGTTCTTGTGGCTTTTGTGGTGTCAAAACTGGAAGACCTGGAAAAATTGATTGGGAAGAGCCGGAAAAAGTAGCTCAGTCCATCAAAATCATGAAAATTAAACACGCCGTAATCACCTCTGTAGATCGTGACGATCTCAAAGATATGGGCTCTATCCTCTGGCACGAGACCATCAAAGCGGTTCGCAGATTGAACCCCAATACCACCATGGAAACCTTGATTCCGGACTTTCAGGGAAACCGGACTAACATCGACCGAATCATTGAAGCCGCCCCAGAAGTGGTATCACACAACCTTGAAACGGTAAGAAGAATGACCCGAAAAGTGAGAATACAAGCCAAGTACGACCAAAGTCTCGAAGTATTGCGCTATCTAAAGGAAAAAGGCGTACGCAGAACCAAATCTGGCATCATGCTGGGACTGGGTGAACAAGAAGAAGAAGTTTTTGAAACCCTTCACGACCTTAGAGAAGCCCGGGTAGACATCGTAACCATAGGGCAGTACCTCCAACCCACTAAAAAACACCTACCGGTCAAAGCTTTCATTTCCCCCGATACCTTCCAAAAATATGAATCCATTGCCAAAGACCTTGGTTTTAGACATGTTGAAAGCGGCCCTTTGGTCCGTTCTTCCTATAAAGCCCACAAACACATCCACTAGATATCGCTCAGGATTCTTTCGAACTGCCTACGTTCCTCCTCAAACACAAAATCCAACTCAATCTTGAGACACCACAGTCGGTCGCTGGGCAGCTTTTGTGCCAGCTTAGAAAAATCTTTTTCCGTTGTCAAAATAATTTTCTCCCTGGCCTGCTGTTCAATTTTTAACACATCCGAGTCTGAATAAGCATGGTGGTCAGCATATTTCAGATGTTCAAACGCACCATAGTGTTTTGTCAAATAAGCAACCAAATGACGAGTATCTGCAATTCCAGTTACCAAAACAAACCCTTGCTTTGACAAGGCCTCCAATTCCAAAGTTTGATTTTTTTGACTCAGAACATTATCATATCGAATGGTGGTAAAAAAAGTAGGGACATTGACAGCCATCTGGTTCAAATACCTTGTTTTTTGTTTTGGGGACAAATCTCGTGGCGTTCTAGTGATCAACAAAAGGTCTGCCCGATGCACTCCCCTTCTGAATTCTCGTAAATTTCCGGCAGGAAAAACACAATCCTTGAAAAAAGGTCTATCATAGGAAGAAGTAAGAATCATCAAATGGGGCCGAACCCAACGGTGTTGCAGCACATCGTCCATCAACACAACCTGTGGTGCAGGCCTTAGTTGCTCAATGGTTTTCATCCCCAATACCCGCTTTTCGGAGACCACCACCACTGTTTCGGGATGACTTTCCAAAAATTGATTGGGCTCATCGCCCAAGGTTGTAGCATCGTCCTCAGATCCGGCAACAACCACCCCTCTGCTTGTTCGGCCGTATCCCCTACTCAGGGTGGCAACTCGGTGGCGTTTTTTAAGAAATTTGATCAGATACATCACCACCACAGACTTTCCAGTTCCCCCCATTGAGAGGTTTCCCACCCCTATCGATTGGATAGAAAACCGCTGGGATGAAAACACATTCCAATCAAATAAAAGGTTTCGGAGGGCCATCGAGATGCCATAAACCCATGCCAAGGGCATAAGCAATAATCGGATATTTTTCAATTTGTTACTCAAAAATTCAAATTTAGGACTACCCTGTCCGATCATAGTCGGGTAGGTATTTTTCCTTTCGCAGAAAGATAATATTATATTTGCAATCATACACATACCTATGAAAATACAGCAAATTGTTACCCTACTGGATCAATGGGCACCTACAACCTATGCTGAGGATTTTGACAATGTAGGTTTGCTCGTCGGAAATCCCAACTCGATTTGTACCGGAATACTCATCGCTCATGATGTATTAGAAAATGTGGTTGAAGAAGCCATTGAAAGAGGGATGAATTTGATCGTGGGGTTCCATCCGATTATTTTTTCGGGATTGAAAAAGCTAAACGAAAAAACATACGTAGAAAGGGTGGTTGCCAAAGCCATTAAAAACGACATCGCCCTATATGCCCTTCATACTGCTTTGGACAATCATCAATATGGAGTGAGTCATGCCTTGGCCAAAAACTTGGGATTAAAAAATATAGAAATATTAGTTCCCCAATCTCAGACCCTGAAACAACTAAGAGTATATGTTCCAAAAGATGCCGCAGAGTCTCTTCTAGAAAAGCTTTATCAAGCCGGTGCCGGAAAAGTAGGAAACTACGCAGAATGTAGCTTTACCACTACCGGAACAGGGACGTTCAAAGGTAATGCTGACGCCAAACCCTTCATCGGAAATATAGAGAATCGAGAAAAGGTAGAGGAAGCCCAACTCAACTTGGTTTTTCACAAACACCTCGAGCAAAAAATCTTCCGTAGCCTATTCGAACATCACCCCTACGAAGAAATTGCTTATGAGCTCTATCCACTTGAGAATCTCGACCGAAGTATCGGCATGGGCTGTATTGGAGAATTGGATTTTGAAATCCCAACTAAGGCCTTTTTGGAGCTGCTGTCCCGGAAGCTCGATATTCAATTCTTGAGGCATTCTACCTTAGGGAAACAAAAAATCAAAAAAGTAGCTGTACTAGGGGGCTCTGGGAGCTTTGCCATACCCCATGCCATACATGCTGGCGCCGATGCTTTTGTGACCGGAGATATGAAATATCACGACTTTTTTAAGGCAGAAAATAAAATTTTATT
>CAZGUB010000132.1:0-4103 GCA_964528935.1 uncultured Flavobacteriaceae bacterium
TGGGACCATCCCCGACGATCACGACATCGGTTAAGGCAATCTCTGGGGAGAAGGCGGAAAAAAATCCATGCGTCACGAGGTAAACGACGGGGGTTATTTTTTCCATCCCGAATACGTCAAAATGGTCGAAAGGGCGCAGACTTCCCACCTGCCTGATGCCTACCACAAGGCTCCCCTCGAACAAGGCATCAAAGCTTATTTTACAAGTTTAAAAATCGGAGGAATAGATTTTGCCATCATAGAAGATCGAAAATTCAAATCTGGCCCCAATGGAAAAATCCCTCAGCAAGGCCCCAGAGCAGATCATATCAACGATCCTAACTACGATCCCCAGACCATCAACCTGCCGGAGTTGGTGCTTTTAGGCGATCTTCAACACCAATTTTTGGAGGCTTGGGGTGCAGACAAATCATCCCCCATGAAAGCGGTTTTGTCCGCTACAGGATTTTGTGGAGGAGCCCATTTGCATGGAAAACAAAGCAACAGACTACATGCAGATTTGGACTCCAACGGCTGGCCTCAACACGGCAGAAATAAAGCCCTTAGCCTGATTAAAAATGCTGGTGCAGTACATATTGGTGGCGATCAGCACCTTCCCACTGTGATCCACCATGGTATAGAGGAATACGAGGACGGCCCATGGGCCTTTGTGGTGCCGGCCATTGTAAATAACTACTACAGCAGATGGTGGTGGCCCGAAGATGAAAAACCCGGCGAAATGGCCAACCAAATACTCCCCTGGACCGGTCGCTACCTCGACGGATTCAACAACAAAATCACCATGCATGCCTATGCCAATCCCGATGCCCAGTCTCATGGAGCGGGTTTTGGGTTTATTCGTTTTAATATCGAAAAAAACGAAGTGGTTTTTGAATGCTGGCCGAGAGCGGCCGATGTCACCCGCTCCGATGCCAAACAGTTTACCGGCTGGCCCATTACCGTCAAACCATAAACCCCACCATGAAAAGGCTTTTACTGTTTTTGTTCGTGCTTACCACCGGCTGTCTGATCCAAGAGAATAAATCAGTTTCTAAGCCCAACATACTTTTTATTTTGGTTGATGATCTGGGATGGAAAGACCTGGGTTGCTACGGCAGTTCATTCTATGAGACTCCCAACATCGACCGATTGGCCAGTATGGGGGCACGTTTCACCCAGGCCTATGCGGCCCACCCGGTCTGTTCGCCCACCCGTGCAGCTATTATGACCGGGAAACACCCTACGCGATTAAAAATAACCGACTGGATTCCCGGCCAAAATCCCAAAGGAAAAAAACTGGTCGGCCCCAGTGACCGCCACGCCCTGCCACTCGGAGAAATTACCATCGCAGAGGCACTAAAAAAACAAGGTTACAAGACTTTTTTTGCTGGGAAATGGCATTTGGGAGATCAAGGGTTTTTCCCCGAAGATCAGGGGTTTGACATCAACAAAGGCGGGCATCACAAAGGCTCGCCACCGGGAGGGTATTATGCTCCCTACAACAATCCCAAACTAGAAGACGGACCCGTAGGTGAACATCTCACCGATCGCCTCACCGACGAGTCGCTGAAGTTCATGGCAGAAAATCGAGACCATCCTTTTTTACTCTATCTCTCCTACTATACCGTCCATACCCCTATTCAGGCCCACCGGACGTATCACAACAAGTTTATAAACAAAAAGAAAACAATAAAAGATTCCACTGTCATCAAGATCAAAGAGCAAGGCGGATATACCGTTCAGAATCAATACAATACCCATTATGCTTCTATGGTTTATGCTTTGGATCAAAATATTGGTAGGTTGATCGACCAATTGGAAAAACAAAAGCTGTTGGATAACACCCTGATTGTTTTTACTTCAGACAACGGAGGCCTTACCACCCTCGAAAACCAAAACCGGAATGCGCCCACCAGTGTCTTGCCGCTCAGGGCCGGCAAAGGTTGGATCTATGAAGGAGGGATCCGAGTGCCACTGATCATCAAAATCCCCAACAATACTGAGCCAAAAGTCATCCACGCTCCCGTGGTCAGTATGGATTTTTACCCCACACTATTGGATTACACCAATACCCCCTTACTTCCCGAGCAGCACCAAGATGGAAGCAGTCTTGAACCCCTTTTGAGCGGAGAAACCGACAAGGTACATACTACGCTTTTTTGGGATTTTCCCCACTATCACGGTAGTGGATGGACGCCTGGAAGAGGAATGCGAAAAGGCCCATGGAAATTGCTGTATTTTTTTGAGGACGACCGTTATGAGCTGTATCGCCTAGATCAAGATCCCGGAGAAAAAACAGATTTGGCTCTCTTGCAAAAAGATCAACTACATGAAATGAAAAAAATCCTACACCAACGGATGGAAGCAATGGAGGCACAAGTCCCTGAAATTAATTCGATCTATGTCAAAAAATAATTTATATTTAATTAATGAATTGGACTTTATCAAGTGTTTTTATTTTTTTGACGATCATTCTCTTTCAAGGAGAGTCCCTTATGGCCGATTATCAACAATCCATCCCCGGGACAGCTCAAAAAATAGACATGGTCTTCTTGTCCGGAGGTACTTTTACCATGGGCAGCACCAAGTCTGAGGCAGGACATTTTGGAGACGAAGGCCCACAACATCAGGTAGAAATCGCTCCTTTTTGGATGGGTAAATATGAGATTAGTTGGGACCTTTACGAGCTATTTATGGCTAGAGAAATTGATGCCAAACGACCCCAAACTCCATCAGGAAAAGAGGTAAACATTGCGGTCGATGCCGTTTCCGGGGCTACTCAACCCTACACCGAAATGAGTTTTGGTATGGGCATAGAAGGCTATCCGGCTATCTGCATGACCCAACTGGCAGCAGTAAAATTTTGTGAGTGGCTTTCGGCCATGACGGGCAATTTTTATCGCTTGCCCACCGAGGCAGAATGGGAATACGCCTGTAGGGCGGGCACAAAAACGGCCTATTCTTTTGGAGATGCCCCCAAAGATTTAGATCTTTATGCTTGGCACGAGGGAAATAGTGATGGAGCTTATCACAAAATTGGACAAAAAAAACCCAATCCATGGGGTTTGCACGACATGCATGGCAACGTCTCGGAGTGGACATTGGATCAATACATTCCTACTGCTTACAAACCCAGAAAAAGGACCATTGTAAGTAACCCCTACGAAAAACCTACCAAAACCTATCCCAGGGTAGTACGGGGAGGTGCCTGGACCGATCCAGCTCCCAGACTAAGGAGCGCCAGCAGAAGACCTTCCTCCAAACAGTGGAAAAAAAGAGACCCTCAAATCCCCAAAAGCCTCTGGTGGCATACAGATGCTCCCTTTGTCGGTTTTAGAATCGTAAGGCCATTGGAGACCCCAAGTCCCGAACAACAAAAAAATTATTGGAATTATTAAATACAAGAGCATGAAATCAAATCAAAAAAACGCACTGACCCGAAGAAATTTTGTCAAACACTCCACCTTGGCCGCTACGGGGATTTTATCCGCAGGACTGCCCGTGGACGCCATGGCCAATGTATATGGAAACAAGAAACTCAAAATTGCACTGGTAGGCTGTGGAGGCCGAGGTAGAGGGGCTGTAGTCCAGGCTCTTCAAGCCGACGACAACCTCGAACTCGTTGCCATGGCAGATGCTTTTCAAGACAATGTAGAAAAAAGTCTCAAAACTGTTCAAGAGCATTTTGACGGGGTGAAAAAAATCAAAGTAAACCCCAAAAACTTATTTAGCGGTTTCGATGCTTACAAAAAAGCCATTGACTTGGCAGACGTAGTCATCCTAACAACTCCTCCCGGTTTTAGACCCTATCATTTCGAATATGCCATCAACAACGACAAACACGTTTTTATGGAAAAACCGGTAGCCACCGATCCTGTTGGGGTAAGAAAAGTCTTGGAAGTTGCCAGGAAGGCCAAAGAAAAGAAACTCAATGTAGTGGTTGGATTGCAACGACATTATCAAAAAAAATACCTCGATCTGCTCGAACAAGTTAAAGCAGGCAAAATTGGTAAAATCACCGGTGGACAAGTCTACTGGAACAGTCGTGGAGTCTGGGTACGTGAAAGACAAGCCGGACAAACCGAAATGGAATACCAAATGAGAAACTGGTACTATTTCAACTG
>CAZGUB010000133.1:0-4080 GCA_964528935.1 uncultured Flavobacteriaceae bacterium
AATTTCATCAACCTTTGGCTTGTTCAGTTTTCCCATAAATTGACGGGCATAGGAAGATAGACTCTCTACATACCGTCTTTGTCCCTCTGCATAGAGGGTGTCGAAAACCAAAGACGATTTTCCCGAGCCCGAAAGGCCGGTTACTACAGTCATTTGGTTGCGGGGAAATACAGCGTCAATGTTTTTCAGGTTATGAAGTTGAGCACCTTTGACAATGATGTATTTTTTGGTGTCTAGATTCTTCGTATTTGCCATTGAAAAAAATAAAACACAAAATTACAATTTATCTCGTGTATCCTTTCAAGGTCTGGATTAAAAACTAATGATAAATAATACCTTAAATTAAAAAAAACGAGATGGAAATATGAATGGTCTAATTTTAATACCAAACACTATAAACAGATTAAACAGTATAGATTTCGAATTCTATGTCAGTAAATTAGAGGTTGTGAATCATCCGATCTTTTGATTTTTATCAAAATATGACTACATTTGTTGAAAATAATAACTGCCTATAGCACAAAACTACTTTTAACCATTGCGAATTGTAATACACAACATTGCTGTACAAAAAGTAGCTTATGCAAGTTATCTCCACTTTTCAACCGACCGATGCCCACCTCGTTAGTGAATACATTTCCGGACATGAGAAATCATTGGAAATTCTGATCCATCGTCACAAAGCAAGGATCTATAATTTTATTTTTTCTAAAGTTCTCGATCGAGATATTGCCGAGGACATTTTTCAAGAAACCTTTTTTAAGGTGATCAAAACCCTCAAAAACGGGGTTTATAATGAAGAAGGAAAATTTATTTCTTGGGTGATGAGAATTTCTCACAATCTCATCATAGATTTTTTCAGAAAGTCCAACCGTTTGCCAAAATTCGAGGCTAGCGATGATTACGATGTTTTACAATTTCTGACCGATCAGACTCCCAATGTGGAATCCAATCTAATCAACGAACAAGTGGTCAATGACTTGCAAAACCTGATCGTAGAACTTCCCGACGACCAAAAAGAGGTGTTGAAAATGCGTTTGTATCGTGACATGAGTTTTAAGGAAATTGCGGAGATAACGGGAGTCAGCATCAATACGGCCTTGGGAAGAATGAGGTATGCCATAATCAATTTGAGGAAGTTGATTGAAGAAAACCAAATTCTTTTGACCCATTAAACAATTTTTTTCCTTTCTATCCGTTTTAAAGTAAACCCTATTGTATGGCGCAAAATTACTTTAAAACACAAAAATATTCTGTTCAACCCCGTCCTATTGTCATCCAACGTATTTTGGCATTTTCCAAATACTATGACAAATCAAAACCGGTGAGAAGGAATACGGAAAAGATCGATTAATTCTTCGATTGTTTCAATAAAGATTTTCGGCCAATTTTTTTAGTGATAATGTCTTTTTCAATATTCCATCCTCTGGCCGGGGAGTATTCTCTCCCGTACCATATGATTTGAAGATGCAATTGGTTCCATTTGTCTTTGGGGAACAGTCTTTTGGCATCTTTTTCGGTTTGTACTACATTTTTGCCGTTGGAAAAACCCCAGCGATACATGAGCCGATGAATGTGAGTGTCGACAGGAAATGCGGGTACTCCAAAGGCTTGTGCCATGACCACCGATGCCGTCTTGTGGCCTACTGCCGGCAGGGCCTCCATTGCTTCGAAACTTTGGGGTACTTGCCCATTGTATTGTTCGATCAAAATCTTTGACAGACCGTAAATACCTTTTGATTTCATGGGAGAAAGTCCTAAAGGTTTTATGATGTTCCTAATTTCATCCACAGATAACGCTATCATCGCCTGAGGGGTGTCGGCTTTTTCGAAGAGCAAGGGCGTGATTTGGTTGACCCTAACATCTGTGCTCTGAGCTGAAAGTAAAACCGCTATCAGCAGGGTATAGGGGTCTTTGTGATCTAATGGGATGGGAATTTTTGGATACAACCTGTCCAGTTCTTCCATTACATAGTACACCTTTTCCTTTTTAGTCATGGATATTTTTTGTTATTTCGAATAAAAGTATAAAATGATTCGGAAAGCCCCTAACACGCAGTTAATCACCAAAAGTGAGGCTGCCAAACTTTAGAAAAATAACGCTATTTATAACGAGTAAATCTAGGAAACATGAAAACTTTACAAGTCGGAGATCAGCTTCCTTACTTTAGTACCACCGATGAAGAAGGCAACAAAATTGAATCCACAGATATGTTGGGAAGTAAATCTGTAATCTTTTTTTATCCCAAAGCCAATACACCGGGTTGCACGGCCGAAGCATGTAATCTTAGAGACCATTATGTCTTGTTGAAAGAAAAGGGGTATCGGCTCTATGGTGTAAGTGCCGACGGTCAGCAAAAACAAAAGAATTTTAAAGAAAAATTTAACTTTCCTTTTCCTCTACTTGCAGATGAGGACAAAGCAGTGATCGATGCATTTGGAGTATGGGGCCCTAAAAAATTCATGGGAAAAGAATACGATGGCATTCATCGCATAACCTTTATTGTCGATGAAACAGGAAAGGTTCAAAGGGTTATATCTAAGGTGAAAACCAAAGACCACGCCGCTCAAATTTTAGAAGAAGATTAGGCGTTTACCTTTTTTGTTTTCCAGCCAAACATCTTATTTTTCTTAATCATTTCGGCAATTCCCTCGGGCAACTGATCGTCCCAATCGTTTTGGCCTTTCTTGATTTTAGAAAGAATTTCTCTGGAGAAGATGGAGAGGTAATCCCCTTCGAAATCGATAATGTCTACAATTTTTCCGTTGTACTTAAAAAATTTGTAGAAATCTTTCATTCTGGGGTGTAATTTGAGATTGTTGGAATTGATGATCTCACCAGTCTCAAGGTCTTTCATGGGGTAGAGGTAAACCTTGAGGTTGTTGTGGAACATTTTTCCAAAGGCCTCCAGAATCCCTCCTTTGATATCTTCGTAATAGTGTTCGTCAAAAATTTCGACAAAATTGCTTACCCCCATGGTCAAGCCGATTTGCTCTCGGGTGTACTCAGAGAGATAGTCTACCATTCTGTAGTATTCTTTAAAATCGGAAATCATTACGGTATGTCCCAAGGAGCAAAGCAATTTGGCTCGATCCATAAAATCCAATTCGTCGATTTCGCCCTGAGCGGTAAGGTTGGAAAGGGTAATCTCAAAGATGACCTCTGTTTTTCTGACATCGACATTTTGTTCTTTGATGAAAATATCGTAAGATTTTTCGAACATATCAATATTAACCTTGGTAACGGGTCTAAAGCTTCCCCTGAGAACCAATATGTTTTTTTTGTAAAGCACACGAGCAGGTAAAATATTGTTCCCCTCGGGGTTGAACATTACCGCCTCTGTCATTCTGTTTTTGAGGAGTTGCAGGCTCAAGATACGGTTGTCGATTTCTTTGAATACAGGGCCGGAAAAATTGATAGTGTCAATCTCGATGGCTGTCTTGTCAATGTGGTCATAGAGGTGTTTGATGATTTTCCTGGGTTCATCGTAATTGTAAAATGCACCATAAACCAAATTAACCCCCATAATACCAATGGCTTCTTGTTGAAGTCGTGCTTCCGTTTGGTGAAATCTGACGTGAAGTATGATGTCGTTGTAATCTTGCTCGGGAGCGACTTGATATCTTATCCCCATCCAGCCATGACCTTTATACTTTTTGGCAAAATCTATGGTGGCAATGGTATTGGCATAGGCAAAAAACATTTTTTTGGGGTGATTGTCCTTGGGAATTCGGTTTTGGAGCAGCATGATTTCGCGATCCAACATTTTATGAAGCCGCATCTCGGTTACATACCTGCCGTCGTCTTCTTCTCCATAGATGGTATCGCTAAAATTTTTGTCGTAAGCACTGATGGTTTTTGCGATGGTTCCTGAGGCACCGCCAACACGAAAGAAGTGTCTAGCGACCTCCTGTCCGGCACCGATTTCGGCAAAAGTACCATAGATACGGTCGTTGAGGTTGATTCTCAAAGCTTTTCTTTCGATCGATGGTCGCTTTTCAAATTCTTTATCTCCGGGAAGGCTTACTGGCATTTTTCTAAATATGACATAAAATTACAAAGTTTGTTTTATTTCTCCC
>CAZGUB010000134.1:0-4069 GCA_964528935.1 uncultured Flavobacteriaceae bacterium
TGGTTACAGTCTTGAACTACTTTTCCGCGAGATTCCAGCCGACGACCGTTCAGCCCAAAGCCTTTGCCCAACCCCCCCGGTCCAGCCAAATTAAAATAACTGTTGGCATAGGGATTTCCCTCTACTTTGCCTTTGTCTCCTTCTTGCGCATCATTACCCTCCCCTCCAGCTGTAGTTTTTTCCTCAGTTTTGCTCTGGTTAACCAGTTTGGACAATATATTCTTAGTCGCTTCGTCAACCTTGGGTTTTGGAGGTTCTATCTTTTGATGGGCTTCTTGCAGAGGGGTTGTTTGTTTTTTTTCGGATTCAGATGGGACGACCACTTCACTGTTTTCTTGGGTAGCTACTTTGGATTGAGCAACCGGCTTTGGCGTAAGCGTAGGCTCAACCTTTTGCGGAGCAGGACGAGCAGGCGGAGGAACAGCCGTTGCACTTTGAGGCTGTGTTTCTCCCCTACCTTGTGTAGAGGTTCCAAAATTGACCTCCATCCCAAAACTAATCGGCGGATCGTAATATTTTAATCCCAACAGAAAAAACAACAAAATAATCAGAACAGCTATCACCGAGGTGATGACTGCCGATTTTTTTTCATGGGAGGTACTGAAGATCTTCATGGCGCATCGACAGCCAAAACAACCTTTATGCTGTTTTGATTTGCTATATTCATTATGTAGACCACTTGATCAATTGGCACTTTCTCCTCGGCTCGCAGCACGATGGAGGGTGCCTCAGACCCCTTCAGCCGATTGATTAATTCGGACTCTATTCTGCTTTTTGAAATCTGTTTGGAATCCAAAAAAAACTGAGAGCGGTTGTTGATCGTGACCGATACATTATTTCGATTTTCTGTTTTCCCTTTGGCCTGTGGCAGTTTTACTTCTATGGTGTCCAAATTTTTCGCCAATGTGGAGGCAATCATAAAAAAGATCAACAACAGAAAAACAATATCGGTCATCGAAGACATGCTGAACTCGGGCGTGATCTTGTTTCTACCTCTTAGGTTCATTTCAGGCTGGTTCGTTCAACAAATCAAAAAACTCGAGAGAAGTCGCTTCCATTTGGTAAACCACTTTATTGGTTTTTACCACCAGATGGTTGTAGGTAATGTAACCCACTATTCCTACGATCAAGCCTGCAACAGTAGTGGTCATGGCGGTATATAAACCATTGGACAAAAGTTGCATGTCGATATTTCCACCGGCATTGGAGATTTCAAAAATGGAGAGTATCATGCCAATCACTGTACCCAAAAATCCGATCATGGGAGCCGCTCCGGCAATGGTGGCCAAGATGCTTACATTTTTTTCTAACATATAAATTTCGAGACGTCCTGCATTTTCTATGGTAGTACGAATGTCTTCCAAAGGCCGCCCAATCCGTGACAAACCTTTGGCAATCAGTCGAGCTACAGGCTTATTCTCACTCAAACAAAGAGCTTGTGCTCCATCGATTTTGTGATTCAACACATAGGTTTTGATTTGCTCCATAAAATTGGGACGTATTTTGGAAGCCGATTTGATGGCAAACAAACGTTCAAAATATATGTAGACAACAACGATCAGTAACAAAAAAAGTATTCCAATAATCAGTTGACCGCCCAAACCTCCCTCTCGGATCAGCTCGATCAGAGAGAGGGTCTTTTCTGTTTGCAAGGGAGCTTCTTGTATTAACAACATCTCATGTATCGTTTAAAATTAAAACGATGAGGAACCCAAAAAATTTTGTCGATTACCAAATATAGTCCCGCATCACCATAAAGGTAACCGAACCAGCCAAAAATCCAATAAAAGCGAGCCAGGAAATTTTTTTCAGGTACCAGAAAAAGTCTATTTTTTCCATACCCATGGCCACCACACCGGCTGCAGATCCAATGATGAGCATACTTCCGCCCGTTCCGGCAGAAAAAGCGACAAAATACCACAGCGGGTGATCGGTTCCCTCGGAAAACATTCCCATACTGGCAGCCACCAAAGGAACGTTGTCAATAATTGCAGATCCAACTCCCATTAGCATCACCACTATATCAGCGTTGGGAATGGTGTGATTGAGCGAATCGGCAAATTCAAAGAGCATGCCCAAAGACTCCAATGCTGCGACAGCCATCAATATCCCCAAAAAGAAAAGAATACTGGGCAATTCGATTTTGGATAAGGAGCTGTGTACCGGACTGTGAACCGCATGTTTTTCGTGGTCAGCATCGATGGAAGTGATGTTGATTTTGGCATTGCTAAAATATTCTGCAAAAGTAGCCACCACCGCCAGGGAAAGCATCATACCCACATAGGGAGGCAGGTGGGTGAGGGTCTTAAACACCGGAACAAAAACAATCGCAGACAGCCCCAAGTATAGCATAGAGGCACCATATTGGTGGATCTTATCCGGAGAATTATCCGCTATTTCGTCTGCCACATCTCCCTTAAATGCCGGCAAAGCCATGGCCAGCAGCATGGGAACCAACATACAAATCAGTGAAGGAATCAACAACATTTTGATTAAGTGGAGGGTAGTGACCTTGTCTCCAATCCACAACATGGTTGTGGTCACATCCCCGATCGGAGACCATGCCCCTCCGGCATTGGCAGCGATGATAATCAAGCTGGCAAACCAGATTCTGATGTTTCGATCCTTGGTGACCTTTTGCAGTATGGTGATCAATACGATGGTTGCCGTGAGATTGTCTATGATCGCTGAAAGCAAAAATGCCAAAATCGAAAATATCACCAATAAGGACTTTTTGGATTTGGTTTTTATAAAACTCTTAATGGTAACAAAACCATTGAAATAATCGATAATCTCAACAATGGTCATGGCACCCAACAAAAAAATGATGATTTCAGCCGTTTTCCCCAAGTGGTGCAAGAGGATCTCGTCGACATGAGAGGGTTTGAGTTGTTTTAGCAGCGTATCCACCTCAAAAACCGGGAGGTGAAATAGCGAAATCAAAGCCCATAGAATGGCCATCATGGCCAGGGCAGGAATCAATTTGTCTACTTTGAGGTTGTGCTCCAAAGTGATGGCCAAGTAGCCCAACACAAAAATACTGATTAGGGTAATATCCATAAATTCAATTTGAGTTGCTTATTGGGGAAAAGTTTAAATCACGTACCAATGTATAAATTATCTGAATTAGTTTTCAGATTTTGAGACGAAAATTTTTCCACTGCTGTGATCTCTGCTAGCCCCTGTGACACTTGACAAACAATTGACCTGACCCAATTTTCTCAAAACCCCCAAGAAAGCAAAAATCAAAGCCTCCTTAAAATCAATGATTTCCCGCTTTGGCAGTACCATCTTTGAAGAGGATCTCTCTTGCAACTGCTCTATCAAAAAAGTGTTGTAAGCTCCACCCCCCGTCACCAAAACCGAACCTTTCAAGGGCATACATTTTGCCATCTCATCGGCTATGTGGAAGGTATAAGTATGCAACAAATCCGAAACCGTACGATCGCTATACCTGTCCGTAAGTGTAAAAATCTCTCTTTCAACCCATTCCATCCCCAAAGATTTGGGGGGAGGCTGGTTGTAAAAATTTATTTTTTTAAATGCATTCAGTAGTGGTAAAATAATTTTTCCCTCTCGAGCCAACTTTCCCTCATCGTCATAAGGCAAACCCAATTGTTGAGAAAAATGGTTGAGAACTGTATTAACCGCACAAATGTCATAGGCCAATATCGACTTTCCATCGACCAAACTGAGGTTAGAAAAACCTCCCAGATTTAAACAAGCCCGATACTGATCAAAAAGAAAAACATCTCCAATGGGAACCAAGGGGGCACCCTGCCCTCCCAATGCTACGTCTTGAACCCTAAAATCACAAACAACATCACACCCCACCTCCTCTGCCAACAAACTCAGATTTCCCAATTGAAAAGTGATTCCTTTTTCCGGCTGGTGAAAAATAGTATGTCCATGCGAGGATACAGCGTCCAATTGCACAATGCCATGAGAGGCAATAAACCCACGTACAACCCCTCCCAAATATTGGGTATATCGCAGATCAAGTTCCTAGATCGGAAGAGCACACGTACAACCCCTCCCAAATATTGGGTATATCGCAGATCAAGTTCCT
>CAZGUB010000135.1:0-4061 GCA_964528935.1 uncultured Flavobacteriaceae bacterium
TGTTGAACACTAGTCCCAATCAGTCGATTATACGCTCTGTAAAGGTGATCGATGATAAGATTTGTATGGGAAGTTATATGGATTTTGGATATTGGGAAAAAGCCATAAACGGTGTGTTGACCTATACTTCTTTGGCCGAAGAATTGAATATACAGCCCATCGAAGACGAGCAGTTTTGGAACATCATAGACCAAGGGGAGAAAATTATTTTCCAATCCTTGAATCGGCTGGTAATCAGTGACATTGGTGAAAAAACCACCCAGTTTGTGACCACAGAAAATACCTTGCTCAAATCATTTAAAGTGGCCAATAATATCTATTTTCAGGAAGCTGGAAAGGGACTTTTTGAACTTAGAAGCGGTAAGCCTTTTCTGCTGAGTGATGATGAGAACCTACTGGACAATGTAATTGTAGGTTTATTTAAAGTAGAGGGTAAACTCTTGATATTGACCAATCAGTCTGGTTTTTATTTTTTGGAAAACAATCAACTCAAAAAGTGGAACATCAACGAAGAAGAAAATCTTCGTAAATACAAGCTCTATAGCTCCCTTCAGTTGTCGGATGGTAGTTTTATGTTGGGTACAATTTCCAATGGATTGCTTTGGATCGATGGCAAGGGCAATAAGATCTTGGAGCTCAACAAATCCAAGGGGATATCGAACAATACCATACTGTCATTATTTGAGGATAAAAATCAAAACTTGTGGTTGGGATTGGACAACGGGATAGATTGTATCAACCTAAAATCTCCTTTTCTTGAATACAACGATAGAGAGGGAAAAATCGGAGCGGTCTATGCCTCTGCTAGGGTAGGGAATTATTTTTATCTAGGAACCAATCACGGTCTCTACTATCGAGAATTGGATCGAAAAGATGAATTCCGACTGATTGAAGGCACTGAGGGACAGGTCTGGAATTTGACTGTTTTTGACGAAGGTTTGTTTTGTGGGCACGATTTGGGAACCTTCTTTGTCGAGGGTAAAAGTGCTAAAAAAATTAGTGAGGTTTCTGGTGCATGGAATTTCAAAAAACATCCCAAAAATGACCAGCTATTGTTACAGGGGAATTACAATGGAATTCATCTTCTCAAAAAAGAAAACAACCAATGGTTTTATCAAAACAAACTAGAGGGATTTGACATTTCCTCCCGGTTCTTTGAATTCGTCAACGACACCACACTTTTGGTTGGGCATGAATACAAGGGCGTTTTTCGTTTGGTCATCGACCCAAAGCTTGAAAAGGTGATTGAAGTCATAAAAGACACCTCGGTGGAAAAAGGAATTCATGCTGGACTGACCCAATTCGATCGTGAGATTTTTTATTTCAACCCCAATGGGGTTTTCAGATATGATAAGGATCGTTTATCTTTTTCCAAAGAAAGTACGCTCACTGGACAAATTGGTCCGGAGAATTACATTACAGGAAAAATGATTGATGATCATAACGGTAGGCTATGGCTATTTTCAAAAGATAAAATTCATTTTTTTAGAAGAGAGATATTTTCAGAAAAAATAAAAGCGGAATCCATTTTTTTTGAAACCAATAACCGAAAAAATGTATTGGGTTTTGAGCATGTAAGCAAGTATGACGATTCAAGATTTCTGATCGCTTCGGCCATGGGATATCTATTAATCGATTTAAATAAAATAAAAAAAACACAACCCGATATTTATTTCCAAAAAATTTTAGTGAAAGACAGTCTTCAAAACTATAGTCCTGTCTCAATGAGAGACAATATAACATTGGATTTTGATAGAAATGGTTTACAGTTTTTTTATACTGCTTCAAATTTTCAAAAATATGAACAAGTAAAATACCAATATCGCTTGGAAGGCTACGATCAATTTTGGAGTCCTTGGACCACACAAGCCAATGTTACTTTTTCCAATTTGCCTAGTGGCTCATATTCATTTTTGGTTCGTTCGATGTTGGGAGACCAAATCTCGAGTCAAATTGAGCAATTTGAGTTTGTGATTTTACCACCATGGTACCGCTCCAGATTGATGTATGTCGTTTACGTTGTTTTGTTTCTTATGTTGTTGATTTTGACCAACAAGCTTTATGATATTTATTATGAAGGGGAGCGAAAAAAATTGATCCGTAGAAACCAGAGGAAACTTGAAATGAGCGAATTGGCCAATCGCAGAAAGTTGGTAGAAATCCGAAATGAACAGTTGCAAAAAGATTTAGAAAGTAAAAACAGAGAGGTGGCCATTGCTACCATGAGTACCGTAAAACGCAATGAGTTTTTGAACAGTATCAAAAAGGAATTGAGCGGTGTGGCCTCTTACCACCCAAAGATTGGTGATCTTATCAGCACCATCAATAAAAACCTCAAGAGCAACGACGACTGGGATTTTTTTAAAAAGGCTTTTGATCACGCCGATAAGGATTTCCTGAAAAAGCTCAAGGAAACTCACCCCTCCCTTACCCACAACGACTTGAGATTGTGCGCCTATCTGAGATTGAATCTGGTTTCCAAGGAAATTGCACCCCTACTAAATATCTCGCTCAGAAGTGTGGAAATCAAGCGTTATCGATTGAGAAAAAAGATGAATTTGGAAGGAGGCGACGGTTTGGTCGAATATTTGATGAGTTTTTAAAGCCTTTTTTTTGTTTTTTTTACCTCAACATAAACTATACATATTTTATTTTATTGAATTATTTTTTTTCAATATTTTAATCTAAGTAACTGAAATACAATTATTAAAAATAAATAATTCTGTTTACTAAAAGTTAAACAAAAAGATTTAATCAGTCAAAATATTGTATAGTTTTAATATTTACCAACCTAACATTGTAATGACTATGTTGTAATCAGATTTTGAGTAAGTCCGTAATTGATTATCTCAAATTAAATTTATAACAATGTTTGCATTTACATCCAATCCATTCAATATTGTTAGGAGAAGTTTAACATCCTTTTTTATTCTGGCTTTCATACCATCTTTTTGCTCGTACCGGTCATTTTCAGCTAAGTCATTCATTTTTCTTTTTACATTTTTTTCTTTAATACTTACTGCCCAAGAGCAGCTTACCGGAACCGTATATAAAAGCGGTACGGAAATGCCCTTACTAGGAGTAAACATCGTAAAGAAGGGAACTAAAGAGGGGATTACTACCGATTTTGATGGTAATTTTTCTCTCAACCAGGTGGATGAGGGAGACATTATAATTTTTAGTTATTTAGGCTTTAAAACTCTTGAATATACTTGTTCTGATCAGCGAGATATCACGATTTATTTGGAGGAGGATACCGATCTATTGGATGAAATTGTTGTCGTAGGCTATGGATCCCAATTGAAGAGTAATGTAGTCGGTTCTGTTGTCAGTGTTGAGGTTGACAAGGCTACACAAATACCCACCACCAATGTTACGGAATTATTACGTGGAAGGGCTGCAGGTGTTCAAGTTAATCTTGGAGACCCTCGTCCGGGAGGATCTTCAAATATTGTCATACGTGGAAATGTTTCTGTGGCAGGTGGGAACAGTCCTTTGATTATTGTCGATGGTTTGCCTTTCGACAGCCTCAACGATATCTCGCCCGACGACATTCAGAGTGTAGAGATCCTTAAAGATGCTGCCTCGACAGCCATCTATGGAGCTCGTGCTTCGAATGGTGTGGTCTTGGTTACGACCAAGAAGGCCCGAAAAGGGTACTCTAGCTTTAATTATTCAGCTTTTGTTACCACTCAGACACTGACCAAAAATTTTGACATGTATAATGCAGTCGGTTTTTTTAATTACAGGATGGATGCTTGGAGGGCTCGAACAGGTTTGTCCAACCCGCCTGTAAAATTTGTATGGGACGAGTTTGAATTGGATCTTATCGAAAACCAAAATTTTGTGAATTGGGAAAACTTAGCGTTGCAGGACGCCTTGTTGACCAGCCATTCGATCAGTTATACTTCTGGCACCGAAAAATCAAATATCTATTCCAGTCTTAACTATTTTACTCAGGATGGCATTATTCCCAACGCTGGATTTGATCGTTTGCAGTACAAGCTCAATTACAGCCAACAGCTCACCGAAAAGTTGAGCTTAGATGGAATACTCAATAT
>CAZGUB010000136.1:0-4042 GCA_964528935.1 uncultured Flavobacteriaceae bacterium
AATTTCTCAGGGGCTTGTTGTTCATTAATAAATATTGGATTCTGTCCAGCGTTTTTTGGTTCCCCAAAAGACTCAAGAATCCTTCGCGTTCTATGTCCAGCAGATATTGCTCACTTACTTTCTGTGGGCTGGTCAGGTCTCCACCACAGATCACATAGGCGATCTTTCGTGCAATTTCCTCATCGTATTCGGACATGTAGGCGCCCAGTCGGTATTCATTGATGGCAGAGTAGAGGGTCGCCAAGCCCGATCTTCCCAACACTTCGATGTCCTTTCGCTCGCTAGGAGGAACGTAGTCTTTGGCCAATTCCAACACCTTTTGTTTTGCCTGACCAATGTTGTGTTGAAGATTGTAAGTAATGACATCTCGGTCTTTCAAAAGGTAATGCATATCAAAAGCCTCATCTGCAGAAGTGGATACGGCTGCGGTTGCGATGGATTTGAAATGATCTATGAGCATGGGGATTTTGACGTCTCCCTCATAAAACCCATCAGAGACCCTCAGGGCAAACTCTTTAGTTCCTCCACCGCCAGGCAGCAAACCTACGCCCACTTCCACCAGTCCTATATAGGATTCTGCGGCGCATACTGCGGCATCACAGTGCATAGTGATCTCACATCCACCCCCAAAAACATAGCCTTGTGTAGCAGTAACGACCGGTATTTTGGAGGTTCGAATCCGCATATTGAGGGATTGAAAGTCGGCCACCATTTGGTCGAGGGTATCGAATTGTTTTTGCATGGCAAGCATACCCACATTCATCAGGTTGGCTCCTACGCTAAATTGTTTGGCATTATTGCCAATTACAATCCCATTCCAGTCTTCACTTTCGGCCTGGTCGATGGCTTGCGCTATGGCTTTTCCAATTCCTTCGCCGATGGCATTGCTTTTACTCTGAAATTCAATACACATGACCCCCTCTCCAATATCATGGACGGCACATTCGCTGTTCTTGATGATGGGCTTGTTTTCTCTATAGCTGTCCAAAATAATAAAAGCATCGCTCCCGGGCAGGGTTTTGTACTGTTTTGCCTCCAGGTCGAAATATTTCTTTTTTCCTTTTTCGTATTTGTAAAACTGCTCTGCTCCGGATTTTTGCATCTGCACCAGCCACTCCGGCAAGGATTCTCCGGCAGCTTGGATCCATTCAATACCCTTTTGCAAACCGACCAGATCCCAATACTCAAAAGGACCAAAATCCCAAACATAGCCTGCCCTCATGGCATCATCGACAGGATAATACTGATCCGATATTTCGGGAACGCGTTGGGCGGCATAGGCAAAAATGGAGGTGAAATACTCTTTCAAGAAAAGAGATTCTTTGTCTTGTTTTTCTACCAAAAACAACATCCGCTTTTGGATGTTTTCAATGGCTTTGGCTTCTTTGAATAGGGGATTTTTGGGACGCACACTAGGATGGTACTCCAAGGTTTTTAGGTTGAGGGCATTGATGAGTGTTTTTCCGTTTTGATCTTTTTGGTCGGTTTTTTCATAAAATCCTTTACCGGTTTTATTACCCAAAAAATTGTTTTCCAAGAGGAAGATCATGAATTGGGGGGGAGGAATTTTCCCTACCGACTCAAAGAAGGAATCATTTTTTACGTTATTCACCACAAACTCCGTTACTTTCTCCCCGGTATCCAAGCCTACGAGGTCTTGGAGGCGAAAAGTTCCAGTATTGGGTCTGCCGATCAGAGCTCCTGTTAGTACATCAACCTCCTCGATAGAGAGCTCGTATTTTTGAGTCAACTCAAAAACTTTGATGCCAGACATGACTCCAATTCTGTTTGCAATAAAAGCAGGGGTATCTTTGCACAAAACCGTTTGCTTGCCCAGATTAATTTCCCCAAAGCGCATAAAAAACTGAACCAACTCCGGGAGTGTCTCTGATATGGGAATGATTTCCAACAGTCTCAAATATCTAGGAGGGTTGAAAAAGTGAGTGCCACAAAAATGTTTTTTGAAGGATTCGGAACGACCTGCCGAAAGCTGCGAAATAGGAATACTGGAGGTATTGGAACTTACTATGGCTCCGGGTTTTCGATATTTTTCTACTTTTTCAAAAATTTGTTGCTTGATGTCCAAACGCTCAACCACCACTTCGATGATCCAGTCTGCGTGGGCGATTTTTTCAAAATCATCTTCGAAATTCCCTACCCTAATTCTTTGTGCATAGGATTTCTTGAAGAGCGGAGCAGGTTTGGATTTGAGGGCTTTGTCCAACGCATTTTGAGCTACCTCATTTCTATTGATAGATTTTTTTTGATCGGTTTTTGAAGGAGTAGGAGGCAAAATGTCGAGCATCAAAACCTCCAAACCCACATTGGCGAGCTGGCAGGCGATACCGGAACCCATAACCCCAGAACCCAAAACAGTTACATGCTTTATTCTAAACGGCATTACTTTGTTTTTAACAAAGCTATTAAAAAAGGGCGAGGCTTTCATTTTTTTATACATTTGTTAGAAAATATAAAAGCATGAGCCACCAGCAAGTTTTCGAACAGTTCACCAAAAGAGCAGAAAATGCCTCCCCCCTAGGTGGAACCCTAAAGTTTATGGTTGATGACCAACCTATTTTTATCGATGGAAATGGAGATCAAAATACGGTTTCTGTGGAAGATAACGAAGCCGACTGCACCATCACCGTCTCGACCGAAGTATTACAAAAACTAAGAGATGGCGAGCTGAATCCCATGATGGCAGTCATGGGAGGTCAAATCAAAATCAGCGGTGATATGGGCATGGCCATGAAGGTTCAATCCCTGATGGGATAATCTCATTTTTTTTACATCTTTAATATGTGATTTTTTTATACATTGGTAGGGTCAGAAATGGCAATTCAAAAATGTACAGAGAAGATCAATTTATCAATACTAAAGTCATCCACTCTCGGGTCGACTATGCCGTTTCATTGATGAATGGGCTCAGAAATATATCACCTACCACAGATCTTCATCACAAGCTCGAGACCCTCTGGAAAATAAGTGGTTTTGAAAGTAAAAAATCTTTTGAACAACATTTTTTTGAGCTAAAGGGGTTGTATCCCGAGGATTACCTCAAAAAAATGATTCGAAAAAGCAAAGGATAAAAAAACCCTTTTACTCTCACTATCTAAAGCCTCCTGACCAGATCTTGATTTCGGTATTGATTAACCATAAGTAAGGTTTATTTCACTATAAAACAAAAAAAATCCATTCAAATGGTAGTTGGATTTTTTGGTTAATTTAGAGGGATTATAATATTTGGAATATTGTTTGGTATGTTTTATTCCGATCGTACATAATCTTTACCTTTAACCCAAAACCCATGGCTCATGCTCCATCAGCATTGACACTTTTTAAACTAAGAGAAATATGAAAATATTAGTCTGCATTAGTCACGTCCCCGACACCACCTCGAAAATAAATTTTACAGAAAACCAAACCCAATTTGACAAAAAGGACGTTCAGTTCATCATCAATCCCAACGACGAATTCGGGTTAACTCGCGCCATTTGGCTTCAACAAAAACAACAAGCCGAAGTGACAGTCATCACAGTAGGCGATGCGAGTTGTGAGCCAACACTCAGAAAATGTTTGGCCATAGGTGCCGACAAGGCCATCCGAATAGATCTGGAACCTACAGATGGCTTTCAAGTCGCACAGCAGCTGAGTGTTCACTGCCAGAATGAAAGCTACGATCTAATCATTGCGGGCAGAGAATCGATAGACTACAACGGTGCCATGGTACCGGGCATGCTTGCCGCCCTGTTGGAATACTCTTTTGTCACCAATTGTACCGGTTTGGAGATAGAAAATGGGCAAGCTAATGCCCAAAGAGAAATCGATGGTGGGGTAGAAACGATTGGGTGCTCACTCCCCTTGGTCATCGGTGCTCAGAAAGGTCTGGTCGAAGAAAAAGATTTGATCATACCCAACATGCGGGGCATCATGCAAGCCCGGCAAAAAAGTCTGGCCGTAGTCGAGGCCGCACCCGGTGAAACTAGATCTGCCATTTCAAAATTTGAAAAACCTGTCCCAAAAGGAGCCGTAACCATGGTTG
>CAZGUB010000137.1:0-4041 GCA_964528935.1 uncultured Flavobacteriaceae bacterium
TAGATGTTTCCCAAATGAAAATAGAGGGATCCCAGATCGTCTGCTTCGGCCTCCAATTCATTGAAGGTATCCAAAAGCCAAAATTCTATAAACTCTACATTGGACTGTTCAAAGTTGGTCGCATTGATGGGGCGCATGATCCCGGCCCAATTTTCGGAAATGTCTTGCTCAAAGGCTTCTTGGGTGGCATTGTTGTAGGCGCCTCTTTCTTGGGGATAATAGGCCAAGTCAAAGGTGTTCTGTACGGTGGTGGTTCCCTGTACCAAATCCTGCTCGGGAAAAATTTCTTTGATAAAGATCCTCCGCGTGGTGTTGAGTGAAATGTGATCGTTGTTGATTCCTGCTGGTCTTCCACCGGCATAAAAAATGGGGTCGATGGAATACCAAGCCAGTTTGGCCCGCCCAAAACCGGAATCCAGACCATCACCCTTGTATTCGGAACCCTTAAAGTTTTTGTAGGGTATACTGGACAGTTTCCAAGAGTTGAACCCCTTGATATCGATGTTGGTTTGCGCCCCCTCAAAATCGTCGATATATACGTTGGACTCTCCTTGCAATTGGGTGTTTTTGGGATTTCCTGCAATGAGGTGTGCCACTTCTCCCCGAAAGGAAAGTAGGGAGGGCACCTCGGTATTGATGGTGGGAATTTTATTGACCAAGCGGGTGAGCCATGGAATTTCTGTAGAAAAATTGGCGTTAAAACCGATCATGGCGTTGTTGACCGGCTCAGTACCATAGTTGGCTTTTTGGGTCAAACGGTTCTCACTAAGGTTCAATACCGTTCCCCCAATAACGACATTGTCATTGAACTTGTGCACCAGATTGACTCCGGAAAACCGCTTGTTCTGCTGATTGAAAAAAGAGTTGTTTTCTACAGATATGTTGATGGGAATCTGGGAAGCTTCCAAGGCAGGATCCAAAATTTTTACGCGACCTATGGCATAGTTCACCGTGTAATCAATACCTTCTCGCAAGAGACGCCCGCCGGCAGTTACTTTTACAGAACCCTGAGGGACATTGAATGCCCCGATGGGGATGCCGTCACCTCCTTCAGACTTGTACCGACCTTTGAGGAGAAATTTATTTTTTTCTGTGGTTTCCAATGCAGCGGCCTTGGTTTGACGATACATTTCGTTGAAAACGTATCTTTTCTGATTGGCATTGTAAGTTTCAACATTCCGGTAATTTTCTTTTTGAGAGCCGGGGTCGTCCAGTAATTCGAAGAGGTATTCTCCGAAAGGCTCTACGGTGGGAAAAATGATTCTGCCGTATTGGGGTTCTATGGTGATTCCAGGGACGTAATCAAAAAAACCATCTCCCTCGGGCTGCGGGTCTCTGTAGAAGTTGAGTTGATCCAAATTGAAGGTATTCAATAGGATTCTGTTTTCCATGGCTTTGGGCCAAATGGAGGCATCTACGGGAGTGAGATAATTGATAGGAGAGGGATCTGAATACAAAATGTTGAGTCTGAAATTTTCTTCGGCCAGCTGAAAAGCGCCTGTATTGTATATGTTTTTCATCATCAGATCCCAAATGGGTTGCCGGACATCGGTGATGTTGCTTTTCAGCAATTTTACCACTAGGGTGTTGTTGTTCACCACGGGAGCCTGACCCGGTTGATTTTGATTAATACTGGTCGTTTCTACACTTCCATTGGCAAATTCACCTACCTGATAAACCTTACCCCTAAAGGTATATTGGAAAGCTACGGCCAGTACTTCATCGTTGCTCAGCCTTTGGTTTAGAGATATATAGCCCAACTGGGGATGAAATTTGTATTCGTTGGTGTTCAGTTTTCGGGCACTTTCCAATACGGCATAATCGAATCCTTCGTTGAACTTGTTGTTGTGTGGACCAAAGGCTTTAGAAACCGTGGCGATATCTCTGATGCCGCCTTTGAGCAGGCCTTCTTGGTCGATGGCCTCGGGATTGAGTCCGTTGTTGTCATTGGATGGTGGGCTCTTGGGGCTTTTTCCCGTAAAAAAATTGGGAATACGATCGTCTAAGGCTGTTTTTATGGGGTCGCTTTCGGCCAAATCTTGAAAACCAATGACATTTCTGATGTTTTGGGTTTGAGAACCGCGATTGGTAATCCATACTTCAATCCTGGTGATCTGTATGGGGGAATTGATGAAGGGATAGTTGGCGAGGAATTGATCATAGTGATCTCTAAAATAATGTGACAGAAAATAGTGTCTGTCTTCTTCATAATCCAAAGCAAAAATATTGAATTCTTGGAGGGTACCACCTGCCTGAGCGATCACGTTTTGCGACTGGGAACGTTGTTCGGAAAAAACGGCAGACAGGGTGGTGTTTCCAAACTTCAGATCAGTTCTGACTCCAAACAAACTCTGTGCCCCCTGAATGAGGTTACTGTTTAAGGGCATACTGATGTTTCCAATACTGATGTTTTGCAGAATGGCGTCTTCGGTGACTTTTCCGTTTAGAAAATCCGTTACATTACTTCCGATGCCCATAAGTTGTTGTGCGGAAAATGCGTCGGCTTTAGATTTTAGGTTCATAATCTTTTGCCGGGCTTCGTTATAAGTACTTTGAAAGTCGCCAATTTTCTGTTGGATTCCAGCAGCTTTTTGACCCAATGCATCAACCTGAGATTTTATCTGTTGTCCCTTTTCGTTGAGATCCTCGGGAATGATTTCGGAGAGTTCGGCCAACCGAGGGGGGTTGAATTCTATTTTTACCAAATTCTGAAAGTCAAAAGTGGATTCTGTGTCGTAGTTGGCGGTGATTTGCAGTCGCTCCCCAATTTTTCCCAACAAACTCAGGCTGATGCGCTGGTCAAAATCAAAGCCAAAATTTCTTCGGTTTCGCGGAGAAGCCGCCGGGTTGTCATTTTTCTGATACCTTACGCCCAGGTCTACCCCTATGGATCCCTGAGGGACGATATCAATCACATTACTGCCAAAGACGGATTGAAAAAACTTGCTGTTAACATAAACCTCCGGCAAAAGATTTTTTTGGGTCTCACTCAGGTTGGCCGCATTGCCGGCAAGTGCAGCTATTTTTTCCTGATAATAGCCCTTCATTTGTGCTGCCAAGACCATGGCCTCGTAGGCCTTTGGGGTCAATACCAGGGGAGCATTTACCGGATAATCGTCTATGGTTTGGGTGTAAATATACATTCCCGAAGCAGGATCATAAGTGTATTTGGAAACGATGTTTTGGGACTGGGTAAGCTTGGATTTGGACAAATCGTAGCTGGACTCCTCCTGTCCCAACAGTGGAATACTGAAGAACAAAAGCAGGGGCAGTAAGAAGTGTTTTAAACTTAAATATTTGTTCTTTTTGCTACAGATCAAATAGATTTAAAGTTTATTCAAGGCAGCTTTAATTATATTCTCGACGGTACTGTCGGGATTGCCTTGAATGAGGTTATCAACAACTTTTTCAGAGGATTTTCTTGAATAGCCAAGCACCTCTAATGCTGATAACGCTTCATCTTTGATTGTATTGCTTTTGGGAACAGGAATTTCAGTACCTTCGGGCAGGCCGTTGATTTTGTCTTTAAGTTCAATGATTACCCTTTGTGCGGTTTTTAGACCGATGCCTCTAACGCCTTGGATGGTGGCTACATCTCCGGCTGCGATGGCGGTTTGGATTTCGAGGGGACTCAGGGAGGACAGCATGGTGCGGGCGGTACTGGTACCAATGCCCGAAACAGCGATCAATAGCCGGAAAACGGCACGCTCCAATACGGTAAAAAAACCATACAAAGTATGGGCATCTTCCCGCACTTGAAGGTGGGTAAAAAGCTGGATGTTTTCCTCGGCAGACAGATTGGAGAAGGTGTGCAATGAGATATTGACCTCATATCCGATTCCATTACAGTCGATCACCACATGGGTAGGGGATTTTTCTACGAGCCTTCCTTTTATTTGTGTAATCATTTTTTTGATTTTGATTTTTCGTGAGCGTCTATCCCGGCGATGGCAGCCATATTGACGATTTCATCGACCGAAGCCCCCAGTTGGAGGATGTGAGCCGATTCTTGAAGCCCCATCAAGATGGGGCCTATGGACT
>CAZGUB010000138.1:0-4011 GCA_964528935.1 uncultured Flavobacteriaceae bacterium
AGAAGATGGTATGCAGCTCAAAGTATCCGGAAAGGGAAATGCTGCGCCAGGGGATGGTATTTCGGGAGATCTCATTGTACTGATTGAAGAAAATGGAGACAACACATTTGTAAGAGAAGGTAAACACATCCACTATGACCTATACATCAGTGTGGCCGAAGCTGCCCTAGGGGTATCCAAAGAAATAAATTTGGTGGAGGGCAAAGTGAGGATAAAACTCGAAGCAGGGATACAATCTGGAAAAACCCTAAGACTACGAAGCAAAGGAGTACCCGATCTCAATGGGTATGGAAAGGGCGATTTGTTAGTACACATCAACGTTTGGACCCCCAAAACACTCAACAAAGAGCAGAAGCAGTTCTTCCAGAAGATGCTCGAAGACGACAATTTTAAACCCAATCCCGATCAATCCGATAAATCTTTCTTTGAAAAAGTAAAGGATATGTTCGCCTGATTATTTTTTGTTAAAAAAAATATTTATATTTGAGTCAACACTATTTTTAGTGTTATTCTTTTTCATAGCAATTTTTTTCCCATCCTTAGAAATAAGGGTGGGTTTTGTTTTTGTATTATCTTAGTAGTAGTTTTTGTAAAATGAAAAATATTATTGATTTCTTTAACTACGAAATGAGAATTGGAAGTGACATCGTGCTCACTCCCAAATCCATTCTGATTATTATTGCCGTATTTACGGTAACCTACCTCTTACTCAAACTGTTCAAGAAAATTATTTTCCGAACCTTGAGCAATGACACTCAAATGAAGTTTAGAAGTATCGTTACTTTCTTGAATTACTCTGTTTATTTGATTGTTATCTTAATTACATTGGACAATGTAGGGGTAGATGTAACTACGATTTTCGCAGCTTCGGCTGCCCTTTTGGTCGGTGTCGGTTTGGCCCTTCAGACCTTGATCCAAGACATCATATCTGGAATTTCTATATTGGCAGATCAGACTGTCCATGCCGGCGACGTTATACAAGTAGACGGTCAGGTGGGAAAGGTGGAAAATATAATGCTTAGAACAACTAGGGCTGTGACTCGAGACAACAAAGTATTGATCATTCCCAACCACAAATTTTTAACCTCCATATTGTACAACTGGACCGAAAATGGAACCCTAACACGTGAATCTATAGAATTGGGTGTTTCCTACGACACCGATGTTAATCTGCTCAAATCATCGATTATTGAGATTGCAATACATCACCCTAAAATTTTGAAACACCCCGAACCCTTTCTATTGTTTGAGGATTACGGAGACAGTGCGCTGATGTTCCAATTGTTTTTTTCAATGAATAGAAGTTTTGAAGCCAATCTGGTAAAAAGCGATCTTCGTTATCAAATTTTCGACAAACTCAAGGAACTGAATATTGAAATCCCTTTCCCACAAAGAGTAGTTACGTTCAAAAACACGCCCAATCCAAAATGAAAAAAATTTTATTGATCGAAGATGAAGAGCCGATCAGAAGAGTGTTGGTTAAAATTTTGGAAGAGGAAAGTAAAGACTATCTAATCTCTCAATGCGAGGATGGCAAAATGGGGCTTTCCACCCTCAGCAAAGAACACTTTGACTTGGTCCTGTGTGACATTAAGATGCCCAAAATGGATGGGGTTGAAGTTTTGCAAAAAGCCAGGGAAAATGACATCAATATTCCCTTTATTATGCTAACCGGCCACGGCAATGTTTCTACAGCTGTTGAGGCCATGAAATCTGGAGCTTTTGATTTTATTTCCAAACCGCCAGACCTGAACCGTTTGCTCACAGCAGTACGAAATGCATTGGAAATCAAAAACTTGGCCTCCGAAAACAAAACCCTAAAAAAACGTGTCGAAAAAAAATACAAGATGATAGGTGCCTCCGATCAAATCAAAGAAATTCTTGATTTGATCGACAAAGTAGCTCCAACCGATGCGAGGGTTCTGATCACCGGAGAAAACGGAACAGGCAAAGAACTGGTAGCCCATCAGCTCCACCAAAAAAGCAATCGCTCCAATGCTCCGTTTGTAGAAGTCAATTGTGCTGCAATCCCCTCCGAGCTGATCGAAAGCGAATTGTTTGGACACCTCAAAGGGGCTTTTACCTCGGCCATAAAAGACCGCCCCGGAAAATTTGAAACCGCCAACGGCGGAACACTTTTTTTGGATGAAGTAGCCGATATGAGTCTCCCCGCACAGGCCAAGGTACTCAGAGCACTTCAAGAAAATAAAATTCAAAGAGTGGGGGGAGAAAAAGACATTAAAGTAGACGTAAGGGTCATTGCTGCCACCAACAAAAACCTGAGTGAGGAAATTGAAAAGGGAAAATTTAGAGAAGACCTCTACCACCGATTGGCCGTGATCTTGGTAAAAGTCCCCCCGCTCAAAGACAGAAGAGACGACATCCCACTGTTGGTAGATTATTTCATACAAAATCTCAATCAACAACAAGGCTTGGAGGCCAAGACATTTTCTAAAGACGCCATAGAGCAACTGATGGATTATCCTTGGACGGGAAATATACGCGAGCTGAGGAATGTCGTAGAGCGCCTGATAATTCTTGGATCCAATCCCGTGACAGAAAAAGATATTGTTCAGTTTGCCTCAAAACCCCAATCATAATAGATGAAAAAATGCTTCCTTTTAATAGTACTAATGCTTGTCTCTTTTTTAAGGGGTCAAGATAAAAACACTCAGACAACAGATCAAATCCAAAAATTTTATCACAGTGCACTTGTAGAAGGAAAAGCCTTTGATTGGCTGGATCATCTGACCAACAAAATCGGGGGTAGACTGTCGGGTTCGCTGAATGCCGAACGTGCCATAGCATGGGCCAAGGAAGAACTGGAGACTTTGCCCTTAGACTCTGTTTGGCTACAGCCGGTAATGGTTCCCAAATGGGTGCGAGGCACCTTTGAATACGCCCACATAGAATCCAGTCCCGGCAATACCATCAACGTGAAGGTCTGCGCTCTGGGCGGCTCAATTGCCACTCCCGCTGTGGGCATGAAAGCCAACATTGTAGAAGTCAAGAGTTTTGAGGAATTGGCACAATTGGGAACTGAAAAAATCAAAGGAAAGATTGTCTTTTACAATCGCCCCATGAAAGCAGATCTACAAAACACCTTCCATGCCTATGCAGGTGCAGTAGATCAGCGTTATAGTGGGGCTGCCGAGGCAGCAAAATACGGAGCCGTGGCCGTAGTTGTGCGTTCTATGAATCTCCGACTGGACGACTATCCCCATACTGGAGTGATGAGCTATGGCGAGCTGCCCTTAGACAAAAGAATTCCAGCAGCTGCCATCAGTACCAACGATGCAGAATTGTTGAGTTCCATGATTGCGCTCAATCCAAAATTGCAATTTTTCTTAAGGCAAAACTGTAAGAACTATCCCGATGTACAATCTTATAATGTGATCGCACAAATCAATGGAAGTATAACCCCTCAAAATGTAATACTTGTTGGAGGACATTTGGATTCTTGGGATCTCGGAGCCGGTGCTCACGAGGATGGGGCAGGGGTGGTGCGACCCATGGAAGTCTTGCGCCTGATCAAGGCCTACCAATATCGACCCAAGAACACGATCCGGTTGGTGTTGTTCGCCAACGAAGAAAATGGTTTGAATGGTGCAAAAGCCTACGCTCAGTGGGTAAAAAACACCAAAGAAAAACACCTATTGGCCTTGGAGTCCGATTCCGGAGGGTTTACCCCAAGGGGTTTTATTTTTATTGCTTCCGAAAATAAATATCTGAAGAAAATCCAATCTTGGAAGCCTTTTTTTGAACCCTATTTTATTCATTTGTTTTCTCAAGGAGGAAGTGGTGCGGATGTGAATTTACTCAAAGAAAACGCCCTAGTTCTGGCGGGCCTCAGAACAGATTCACAACGCTATTTTATTCATCATCATTCGGACATGGACACCTTCGACCAAATCAACGAGAGAGAGCTGGCGTTGGGTGCGGCCACCATGACCTCGCTGGTCTATCTCACCGATTGGTTTGGTCTCGAATGAATAATATTTTTTCATCATA
>CAZGUB010000139.1:0-4011 GCA_964528935.1 uncultured Flavobacteriaceae bacterium
GGCAGATTTTCAATTCCATTGCATCCCAATCCCAATCCCAGCAAGTTGAGGTTGGGCCCAACGATGGCATTGCTGACATCGGTGGGATCGGCGCATAGCCAATCGGTAAGTACCGAGGCATAGACGGCTCTAAAATCAGTGCTTTCGATCATGTTGCCTTGTTGGTTTAGGGCTCTGAGGTTGGGGTGTTGGCCTACAAAACCGTTCCCGTTTAGGGCAGGGCCAAAGAGCATGACAGGGGCTGCAGAGCCGTGGTCTGTTCCGGAAGAACCATTTTCGGCCACCCTTCTTCCAAACTCAGAGAAGGTCATGGACAGGACTTTATCGGCTAGGCCAAATTCTGCGAGATCCAAGTAAAAACTACGGATGGCACCGGTGAGTTTTTTCAATAAATCTTCGTGTCTATTGGGTTGATTGGCATGGGTATCAAATCCGTTTAGGGTGACCATATATATTTTAGTTCCCAATCCGCCTTTAATGAATCGGGAAACCAGACTCATCTGCAAATCGAAACTGCCGTTGGAATAGGATTCATAAGCTTTGGATTTTTCGTAAGCATCGTGAATGACCGAGGCGTATCTGAATGTGGTATTGGAAGCTTCTCTCAAAAAGGAAACTTGGGATCCGTGGAGGCTGTTTTCGGAATTTTGATTGTCAAATAAAGTTCCGTTTTCTGCTACTTTTTTTAACCGCTCGGGGCTGGAGACGGAAAAGGCATAACTGGTGAGATCGCCATCGAAAATCATGTCTCCACCGTTACCGATTTGTATGGCCAGGGGTTTCTCCGGTGGGTTGTTGAGGTAGTCTGTATACTGTCCTTCGTAATACCTTCCCAGCCAGCCTGAATTGATGGCGTTGCTCGGGGTGGTGGTGGCCCAAATTTCTGAAGATTTGAAATGGGAAAGGTTTTGATTTTCATAGCCCACACCGTGGATCACTTTCATGGCACCCTCCTTCCACATGGGGGCAATAGAATTCATAAAGTTGGGAATACCAAAGTTGTCGTTGAGTTTGAAGAGGTTGTTTTCGGGAATGTAGATTTTAGGGCGTTGGTTGGCGTAGAAATCGAAATCGTATAGAGGGACGATAGTGTTCAATCCATCATTGCCTCCTTTGAGTCTAATGAGCACAAGTATCCGGTCTGAATAGGCATCGTTAAGCATGCGATTCAAATGGGGGGTATCGACCACCGAGAGGGTGCTGCTACCAAACGAAATGGCTCCGGCTCCGGCGATGCCCAGTGTCCTTAAAAATCCTCTACGGTCCCAATGGGCGTGCTCACGGTCGTGGGACTCGAGGTGGAGTTCGTTGGGTTTTTTATGCTTCATTTGAGTTGAAATTCCGGTAATGTAATCAGAAAAAGCATCAGATCGTAAACTTGCTTTGGAACGGTGTTGTCGTTCAACGACCAAGTGCCATCTTCAAAATAGTTTTCAGGAACTTGCCCTTTGAAGACATTGATGGCATCGGTCAATTCTTCTGCTTTGATGGTGTAGGGACAAAACATGAAGTGGATGATTTTTGTAACTATCACCCGCACATCGGTTTGGTCTGTTCCGACCATTTGTTTAATAAATTCTTGAAATTGGTTTTTGTTGTGCTGCCAATATTTGATCAGTAAAAATTCTGAAAACTCCCATCTTTTGGGGAGGGTTTCGGAGTTGATCCAGTCGTGATTGCCTTGCCATCCAGCCACATCCACAGGCGAAAAAATGTGTTGTCCCATATCTCGACATTTGTTTTTTAAATTGAGCTCGAGATCGAATTGATCGTCGTAGGAAAAAGCGAGGGATCTGTGAAGGCCTACCATAAGATCGATTGGACTTTTTATCAGCACGCTACTGTTTTTTGGATCAAAGAAATGTTCACTTTTAAACAACTGGCTGAAGACGGGAAGTAACTCGAATTGGTTTTCTTTGAGGGTTCTGGCCATGGTAGATACAATGTCTGCATCGATTTCCGGGCTCACAAAATAGCGGTAGATTTTGCCGCAAATAAATTCGGCGATCAAATCTCCTTTTTCCCGAAAAAGAATGTCGATGACGTCTTGATACCCCCAGTTGCCGGTTTGACCAAAAATGGTTTTTTCGCCCTTGTCGTGGGTGTCTTGGTTGAAGACAATTTCTCCCAGATAGGTTTTTGATCGGTTGTATCCGGTGAGGGCTTTTGCGGTTTCGGTGATGTCGTCTTGGGTATAGCCATTGCCTTCGCCCAGTGTAAAGAGCTCGTACAACTCCCGGGCGTAATTTTCGTTGGGTTTGGCTTTTTTGTTTTCAAAACCGTTGAGATAGCGCAACATGGCCGGTGCTAATCCTACGGCTGCGACAAAGGATTTGAAATTCCCCAATGCATATTTTTGGATCAGGACATAGTACTGGTACAGATAGGCGGGCTGGTTGACGTCCAAATATTCTATTACGAAATGGTTGCTCCAGAACAAACTCAGTCGTTCTCGGAATCCGTTGCTTATCAGGTCGGTAAAGGCTTGCTTTTGCAACAGGGTATGGTAATAAAACTTATTGTTGCCTGAGTCGTTAAATTGTTTGTTGTCCCAGTGGCTCCATTCCGGGGCAGGGATTTGCTCCAAGCCGATGGCTCCATCGAGTATTTCATCTACGGTTTGATCCGGGGTGCTGTTTAAGTAACGATCGATATCGGAACGTGCACAACCAAAAGACAGCCTTCGAAAAAGAAGGTTGATCGTGTTGTCATCCCAAGGGTGATCGGTAGATGGTGTGTAGGGTTTCAATACTACTAAATGAAATCATCCACTTGTTTGTAGGCTTGGATTACGAACATTTCTCCGGCTTTATCGGGTCTGGAGTTTCCGTGTTCCATACCCAAAACGCCATCGAAACCTCTGGAATGAATGTATTTGAAAATATTTTTATAGTTGATTTCTCCCGTAGTGGGTTCCTTTCTACCGGGGTTATCCCCGATTTGGAAATAGGCGATCTCGTCCCAGCATTTCTCGATGTTCGGAATGAGGTTTCCTTCTTGTATTTGCTGGTGGTAGATGTCAAAAAGGATTTTGCAGGAGGGAGAATTGACCGCCCTACAAATTTGGTAGGCCTGAGGGCTTTCTCTCAAAAACAGTCCGGCGTGATTTTTATACCAGTTGAGGGGTTCCAAAACCATTACAATGCCGTGAGGTTCAAGAATGGCAGAGGCTTGTTTGAGGCTTTCGATTACATTGGCCGTCTGATAATCTTCGACTAACTTAAGGTCTATCGTTCCAGGCACTACGGTCATCCACCGGGCGTTGACCCTTTTGGCAACGGGAATGGCAGCTTCAATTTGCCTCAAAAACTCCTTTCGATCTTCGGCTTTTCCACTGGCTAAAGTAGGATTTCTAAAATCTTTATAACCTACAAATACCCCCATGGTAAGGTTTCTTTTGCGGAGGGTTGCTGCCATTTTTTCCTGCATTTCTTGAGGACGATTCATCATGTTGTTGTCCTCGAAAGCTGTAAATCCTTGATCGGCCATGAAATTGAGTTGGTCGATTGGGTCATCACCGGCAGTATGTTTGAACATCCCCAGATGAGGGGCGTAATTGAGATTGAATTGATGTGGTGCTACAGCCGATGTTTGTGCAAATATGCTCGGACTAGCCGCCAAGGCCATTCCCCCCCATAAGGCAGATTGTGTAAAATTTCTTCTGTTCATCTTAAACTATATTTTTAAAATTCGGTTATTCCGGGAGTTGGAATCGAATACATTCCGTTGCTATCGGGCAGGGTGGGTGGATTGGTGTCCCAATTGGGAGCCTCCGGCATGAGTTGTAAATCGGAATTTAGGGCTTGCTCCCAAGTGATGACTTTTCCGGAATAGGTAGCCATTCTTCCCATGATGGCGGTCAGGGTGGATTTGGCTCCATTTTCGGCGTCGGCGATGACCCCTCCATTTCTAATGGAAGCAAACAATCTGTCGTGTTCTACCTGATAGGGGTTGGGCTCGTTTAGGGGATCGCCTTGGTATTTATACATTTCGTTTCCTTCAAGGTCTTTC
>CAZGUB010000140.1:0-3987 GCA_964528935.1 uncultured Flavobacteriaceae bacterium
AGTTGGGAATATGGGTCAGCCGGCTAGCACTCTGTCAATTCAATAGAGGCCCCGGGACCCCGAGGAAGCTCTATGAACGCACTCTTGACTCCGGGTGATAACTCGCGCCGCTCTGTTGCCGCGCCACTTCTGCAGACCGCACCATCAAGCCTGGAAGCCAATGCTGGCAAGTTTTCAGACCGCATTTCTGCACCCGTCCTGCAGCTACCATCTCCACACAGCATCCTCAAGTCGCGAAAAGGGCAACGCCTATGGCAGATCCACAAAATCGACACAGATTCCTCGCTCCGACTGCAAACCGAAGCCCTTATTCGCGATCAATACAGAGCCGTGCACGGTGCCGAAATTACCGACTTTTTTCCGAACCTCTTCACGATCAGTGACGGCGTAATCTGTTTGGGAGCCATAGGCCTGAGCGGCTTAGAGAGCCGGCAGAGTCTCGTGGAGCAGTATCTGGATGACCCGATTGAAACGGCCCTGTCAAAAGTAAAAGGGCACCTAACGACAAGATCAAGACTGATTGAGGTCGGCAATCTCGCTGCCAGTACGCTGGATGTCGCCACCCGATTGATCGCCTTTTTGTGTCATGAGACGCACCAATGCCGCTACGAGTATGCGGTGTTTACCGGCATCAAATCAGTGCGGGTCGCGCTGAAGCGCCTAGGGATTCACTGCCTGATTCTGCAGGCGGCAGACCCCGCAAAGTTGCGCGCTGACGCAGCGAAATGGGGCCGCTATTACGAGAATGACCCTCACGTCATGGTCGTCGACGTAGCGCAAGCAGCGGCCACCATCGCCGCAACCTTTGATATCGAGAGATTAGCCTAATGGAGTCGCTACTGAAGCGAATCGCTGAAATCGGCGCCCAGTATCCAACCCGTATCGCGCTGGTTGAAACACAGCGCACGATCAGCTACGCCGCGTTGCCGCAGCATCTCAGGGACATCAGCGCGGAACTCGCCGATTTGGGCATCCGCAGGCTGGCGATCTATGGCGACAACTCGATCGACTGGGCACTGATCGATCTTGCCGCGATGTCCACCAATATTATCGTGGTACCTATTCCCCTGTTTTTTTCGAACGCGCAAATTCAGCATCTGTGTGAAGCCAGCAAGGTAGATGCAATCTTCGCTGACAGACCATTCCCAACCTCAATGGACACCAAGATCTCTGCCAAGACGCTGAATGGGTACTTCATGAAATTACCGGTGTCACTGGAGAGCCCAACCGCACCCCCTTTTCAGAAAATCACTTTCACGTCGGGGAGCACCGGTGATCCTAAAGGCGCATGCCTCAGCACTGACACGCTCCTAACCATCACCAGCAGTCTCGCGAGTGCTCTGACATCCAGCGAACTTGGCTCGCATTTATGTCTACTGCCTTTCTCTACGCTGCTGGAAAATGTTGCGGGCATCTACTTACCGCTCTGGATGGGCAGAACAGTCTGTATCGACTCTCCCACCAAGCTGGGACTGCTGTCGAATCATCAATTCGACACCCAGATTTTTTGCAATCAAGTTGAGGCCACCGGGGCGGAGAGCGTCATTCTGCTGCCGCAGATGCTTAAAGACATCATCGAACGTGGTGACGCGATGCGACTAAAGGCTCTCAAGTTCATTGCGGTTGGGGGCGGAAAAGTCGCTCCAGAGTTGTTGCATCGTGCCCACCAAGCGGGACTGAAGGTTTATGAGGGCTATGGGTTAACAGAGTGCGGCTCTTGCGTCGCTCTGAATACACCAGACGCAACCCGTATCGGCAGCGTCGGCAAACCATTGCCCCACGCCCGCGTGAGAGTCTCTGATGATGGAGAGATCTGGGTGACTGGCGCCGCCATGCAGGGGTATCTCGCCGATACGGTCACCTTATCTGAAATCCCAACAGGTGATGCCGGTCATCTTGATGAGGACGGCTTCCTGTATGTCACCGGTCGCATCAAAAACGTGCTGGTTTCCAGCTTCGGCCGCAACATTTCACCCGAGTGGGTAGAGGGTCAACTATTGTCCGTACCGGAAATTGAGCAAGCCATTGTGTTTGGAGAGGCTCAACCTCAATTGAGCGCCGCACTGGTGCTCGACGATGCTATTAGCGATGAACGATTAAGGTTGCTGATTCAGAAGGTCAACGCAAGGTTACCTGACTACGCCCACATTATGTCGTGGACGCGGACCTCCCGGCGCTTTTCCGTTGAAGACGGCACGATGACCGACACTGGAAAACCGCGCAGAGACAGGATTGCACACCGATATGAAGCTGCCTCCCGTCAACAGGAGGTGGCCGCATGATCGAACTCAGCGGCTCGGTGTTGCCGGAAATCGAAATCCTGCTGCAGGTGTTGCGTGATCAAGGCTGGTTGCTACTGCGTGAAACTGCGCTGACAACCGAAACGTTCGGCCAGTTCATCGGTGCAATCTGTCCACGGATAATGTTTGATCCCGCCAGACAATCGGTGACGGAATCGGTGCAATCGGTAGACGCAGGCAGCGAAGCAGTAGGACTGCATATAGAAAACGGCAATACACCCCTGCCCCCTGATATCGTCGCATTCTTCAGTCAGAAGAGCGCACCGACGGGTGCCCAAACAACTGTTTGCGATGGCACTGCCGTGTTGCGCTCGCTGCCGGCAGCCATCCGCGCCCGTCTGTCTCTGCCCTACACCATGACGCGCTACCTGCCCAAAGCGATTTGGCAGCGGTACATCGCGCAAGCTTGGCATCTAGCGGATGAAGAAGCAGTTTCCGCCGCCGATCTTGATACTTTTATTGCCAGCATTCCGGGTCAGTCATACAGCCCCCGGGCTGACGGTGGTATTGATTATACGCTGACGCTTCCCGCTCTCAGAACTGACAATCTCGCCGGGCAACCTGCTTTCGCAAACGCGTTGCTGGGTCCGTCTTTCAACTACGAATCCCCCGTGTATCGCGACGCCTCAGGAAAGCGCCTCGACGATCGACTGCTTCAAGATCTTGAGGCCCACTGCGAAACCGAGGTCCGAGAGATCGCTTGGCGTGACGGGGACGTGGTCATTATTGATAACAAACGGTGCCTGCACGGTCGCCGTGCGATTACCGTGCCTTTGACTGAGCGGCGCCTCGTAATCGCCATGGGTAACCTCGTTACACCAACCACCACTGCCTAGGAAGCTATCTATGAAACAACTCGCTGTGATCACGGGGGCGACCGGGGGTATCGGAAGCGCAATTGCCGCTGCACTCGCTCAGGAAGGGTACGCATTACTTTTGACCGGCCGACAGGAAGACAAGCTGGCAGCACTGCAGAGCGATCTGCAGTCACGCTTCGACGTCAACGTTTACACGATTGCAGCTGACTTGAATCGATCAGAGGATCGCGCTGCCCTGGTAGACTCGATGGGCTCACAAACTGAACCCTTCAAGCTGCTCATTAACAATGCGGGTGCCAGCCAGTTCGGTCTGTTTGTTGATGGTGGTGCTGCCATGATCGAGGCGCTGATCCGCACCAACATCACAGCACCCATCTGTCTCACTCAGGCAGTGTTAAGTCAATTCGGCAAAGAAAATAACGGCGTGGAAGTTATCAATATTGGCTCGACCTTCGGCATTATCGGGTACCCGGGGTTCGCCACCTACTCCGCGACCAAGTTCGCACTGCGTGGCTTCTCTCAAGCGCTGGCGCGTGAGTACGGTGACACGAATATTCGTATTAGATATTTCGCACCGAGAGCGACGCAGACAGGACTCAACAGCGCTGCGGTGAATGCCCTCAATGCGGAGTTGGGTGTTACGGTGGATTCAACAGACACGGTGGCTGAAGCATTTTTGAGATTTCTGCGCAGCAACAAGCTGGTGGGCCATATTGGCTGGCCAGAACGTTTTTTTGTTTGGCTAAACAAACTCTCGCCCGGCACGGTGGGATCCGCGCTCATTAAACAACTCCATATCATTCGGCGACACGCGAGCTCGCACTAAATCGACTTATCGACGCCGCGGACAAATGCTATTCTCGATGACG
>CAZGUB010000141.1:0-3967 GCA_964528935.1 uncultured Flavobacteriaceae bacterium
TGATTTTATTAGTGGAATCATAAGATAAAAAACCGTGTCAAAAAAAACTGGAATGGCCAAGGTAAAACTTCCGGCCAATAAACCTACCGAAGTGTTCTTGGCTCCTAAAACCGAAAGAATACTTCGAATGATTTTTTCGGCTCCACCGCTCCGGGTAAGTGCTGTACCGATTATAGAAGCCAAGGCGATCAAGACGCCCACTTTGGCACTGGTATTTCCAAAGGCGTTGGAGAGTCTTTTACCGACAGACTGTGACAGAAAATCTTTGGTTTGGACGGCATTGAAAGATTTGAATTCGGCAAAAGTTTGCAAATTCTCGGGACCTGTTAAAATGGCCGTTACAACAGCAGCAATAAGCAAAGACAGTGCTGCATGCAACCTGAAACGAATAATGCAAAGTAGCACCACCGCCGTACCGACCAAAATGATAAAAACAGGATTCAAAAGTAAAATTAATCGTTAGACATTTCTTGAATTAAGACAGACGTGTGCGCACACATCATTGTGTGTAAATTTAGAAAAAATTGAATATACCCTAAAAATTTTACTAGTATAACAGTAATTCTTAAAGCATTATAATTGGTTAGCATTAAAATAATCCCTGACATTTGCTTTTTCTGACAAGTACCCCAACGACAACAAAAAATCATCGGTTGCTTGTAGGGTATTGTAAAAATAAGCCTGTGCTTCTGGATTGGGGGGACCACTTTGTTTTCTTACTCCATTAAAAAAACCGTGTTTGGCTCCTTTGTATATCAATACTTCGCAACGGGTGCCGCTTTGCTCCATCTTTTTCTGGAACGCCTCGGCCGTGGAAACAGGTACCAAATCGTCTTCACTGCCAAACATCACCAAGGCAGGAGGCGTATCTGGGATTATGTTGTGAAAAGGGGACAATTGTTTGTAATGCGATTTAAACAAGGAAGCCCATTTTCCATTGGGTATTTTATTTTTTCTGCAATAACACCTAAAATCCTCCTCCAACCATTTACTGACCGATGATCCATGATACCCATTGGGGCCATTGTCAAAAACAGGGTTAAATAGTACCATGGCTGCCGGTTTGGGATCTACGGCAAGGTCATCGGTCGCTTCATTGACCTGATGGAGGGTAGCCGTTGCGGCAGCGATATGACCTCCGGCCGAACCTCCAGAAACGATGATCTTTTGGGGGTCAATATTAAACTTTTTTTGGTGTTTTTTCAAAAACCGTAAGGCACTTCTGGCGTCTTTGATACATTCGACAGGGCTGGTGTTGTGTTTGGACTCGGTACGGTAATCGAACAAAAATGTTGTCAGACCTCTCTGAGAAAAATACAAGGCCTGCCTTTGGAAATGGGTATAATCTCCGCCTCTCCAACCCCCTCCAAAAAAAAAGGCCATAGCAGGGGTGGGTCGAAAATCATCGGTTTGGGGGGCATACCAATGCACCCTTAGGGTATCCTGCCCAACGATCTTGTATTCCGTGTGCTGCAAGTTTCTTTCGATCTTGGGGATCTGGGCAACCAAATAACAGCAGGACAAACCAAGTAATAGGCAAAGCTTTATATTTCTCATATTTCTCACTTTAGCGGTTTGTTGGAGGGGGGAATCAATTGGGCACTTAAATCCAAGTTTGGAAATTCTTTGTCGAGCGGAAACATGGGACGCTTGATTCTTTTATAGACGAGCCTTTCCAGGTTTTGATCCACCCCCCCGGGAGTCAAAGCCATGGTCCACCCAGCTCTGATGTTGTAGAGCTCCGGAACCAAATATCCAATTTTTACAACCAAAATAGCTGTATTTCTCAGATCCAGACCCAGTTGGGTAAAATCCTTTTCATAATGGTAGGGTTTTCTTTTTTGGGTAACGATTACTTTTACACTACCGACCTGAACCACCACTTCCACTTCGGCGTGTTTATCTCCCTCTCGAATGGCCAATACTGTTCCCTCCAAGGTTATAGGCCCGGCATATCGATCATCAACCATGGCTCCGACGGGTCCAGAAATTTTGGCTCCGACACCCACGTCTAGGGCCTTGGATATGAGCTCGGGTCCTGGGATAGAAGCATAGATCAATTCTGGTCCATTGGGATTTTGAAATATAGTCATTTCGAGAATGGCTTTTAGGGTCCAGGTTACGTCTCCCGCCCCTCCGGCCGTGGGATTGTCTCCCATGTCGCTGATGATGTAGGGCCTCTCTTTGTGTTTTAGGGCCAAGGCCATGCTTTTTTCGAAAGTAGTGGTGGGTGCTACAAATACAAACTGTTCTCTCACGTCCCAATAGTGTTGGGCGAGGAACTCAGCACTACGGACTACGGCACTTTTGTCGTCACCCACAGCCATCACCACCCCGTGATTTCTGGGTTCATCGGCCCAAGGATAACCCATCCAAATGGCGGCGTCGATCACCCCTTGCTGTTTCGTTTGTTGAGGAACTTTGGCATAGAGGCTTTTACCGGGTTCTATACGCGTACTGGTTTTTTCGCCGGGCAACAAAATGGGAACAGCAATCCAAGCTTTGTGAGCAGGCCTGCCTTTTCGACTTTCCAACCGGTTTAGCAGGTTTTCTAAAGCCCGCCGTTTGGAGGATATGGCGTCTTCGTGAGGAGCCATCCGATAACAAGTAATCAGATCGGATTGATGGGCGAGACGTTGGGACACGTTTCCATGAAGATCCATAGAGGTAGAAATGAGGGTTTCCTCTCCCACCACCTCTCGGATTCTGGCGATCATGTCTCCCTCGGGATCGTCCAAGCCAACGACACTCATCGCACCGTGTATGTCAAAAAAAAGTCCATCATAAGGTAAATTTCTTCGGAGCTGATCCAGCATTTTTTTCATGAGTGATTCATAGGCTTCTCGGGTAACGATTCCTCCCGGAAGGGATTTTCCCCTGAGCGCAGGAAACCAAGTCGCACGCACTCGATTTTCACTTCTCGCCGCCAAAAAAGGATAGTTTTCCATTATGGCTTCCCCCTGCTGAGCGTGAAAAGCTGCCTCATGAGTTTGTGCGGGAGAGAAAGTGCTGGATTCTATTCCCAACCCCGCAATAGCGACTCTTGGAATAGCGGACGAATGGTTTTGACATCCTACAAAAAATAGCAAACTGACAAAACAAGAGAATAAAAGCTGGTGTTTGCTCATTGGAGGATGTTATAAATTATTGTAACTAAAATTGAGACAACAATTTAGGTTAAATATCCAAAAAAAGCTTGTATAAATTGAATGAATACCTTCCTATCGCATCTGGAGGAAGTGTCAAAGGAACTATTTGCTATTTGGATGCGTTTCGTTTTCGCTCGTTTTCGTCGAGAAAAATTTTCCGCAATCGGAGGTGGTTGGGAGTCGCCTCTACATATTCGTCGGATTGAATGTATTCGAGGGCTTCTTCTAGCGAGAATTTTATGGGGGGAGCTAGGTTAACTTTTTCATCGCTACCAGATGCTCTGACGTTGGACAGTTTTTTGGTCTTGGTCACATTGACGACCATGTCGTCCATACGGGTATTTTCCCCTATCACTTGTCCGGTGTAGACCTCTTCATTGGGGTATACAAAAAACTTTCCTCTTTCTTGGAGTTTGTCTAATGCGTAAGGAATCGCAGTCCCTTTTTCCATAGAGATCAAAGAGCCATTGATTCGACCCGGAATCTCTCCTTTATAAGGCTGAAATTCCATAAAGCGATGATTCATGATGGCCTGTCCGGCGGTATTGGTCAGCAATTGATTTCTCAAACCGATAATACCCCTCGATGGAATGATAAACTCGCATAGCATGCGGTCTCCTTTATTCTCCAAACTCATCATTTCTCCCTTACGAAGACTTACCATCTCTATGGCTTTTCCGGATAAATCTTCAGGCAAATCGATGGTAAGGATTTCTACGGGTTCGCATTTTACCCCATCAATTTGTTTGATAATCACCTGAGGCTGTCCGATCTGCATTTCGTAACCCTCTGTTCGCACCGTTTCTATCAGAGTGGAC
>CAZGUB010000142.1:0-3966 GCA_964528935.1 uncultured Flavobacteriaceae bacterium
AAACATTCTCTGCTGTATCTTCATTTCCCCCTAGCCATTGTTTGATGACGGAGTAATAAATATTTTGAAAATTAAATTCTTTTTTGAGGGCATAGGTCCAGTCTGCATCTGGAGGAATAATGGGATTAGATCCTAAAATAGTAGAATCAACTTTATTTCCAAAAAAGAACATAGGGGCTACATCGCCATGATCTGTTCCATAAGAATCTGATGAAATTACGGTTCTTCCAAACTCAGAATAAGTCATTACGAGTACTCGATCTGAATCTCCAGTTTCGTCAAGATTTTGAAATAATTTCTCAATAGATTCATTCAATTGTCTAAGTAAATCGGCATGCATTCCTTGGGTGGTATCATTTGGATCTACTTGTTCTGAATGGGTGTCAAATCCTCCAAGTGAAACTTGATAGATTCTTGTATTTAAACCTCCCGTAATTAGTTTAGTGACACTCTCCATTTGGCTAGAGAGATTTGAAGGGGAAAATGAGTATTTAATATTCCCTTTTTCGTAATATTCTTTTAAAACCTCACCATAAGAATTAGAATGGTTAATGACTAGTTGAAGGTATTTTAGTTTGTTTCCTTCAGGTGTATCAGGATAATCTTTTTGAATGTCTTTGAAAATTCTAAAAAAATCTTGAGGTGAAATCGTTACAGAATTGGTTACTGATCTATTTCCTGTAAATAGAAATGAGGAATTATATCCAAATTCAACTGCCAGAGGATGGGGAAAATTAAAATTGGGATAATCATAAGGATACCCTGGATGGAGATCTTCCAAATATCTTCCAATCCATCCTGTATTGATTGTATTAATATTATATCCTTCACCGCCATTTTCATTATTAGAAAATGAGGAAGATTCCCATACATCCATAGAATGAAAATGTGAATAATTAGGATTATTATAACCCACGTTTTGAATTACTTTAAACCTCCCTTCAGTGTATAATTTTTTGAAGGCATTAAGCTCAGGGTGAAGTCCAAGGCTTGAACCACCAAGATCAATTATACTGTTTTCTGGTAGAATGACTGTTTTTCTAACTTTATTAAGGTTTGAATATTGATCAAAAGGAATTATTGTATTTAATCCATCATTTCCGCCATCTAATTTGATTAAAATTAAAATTTTCCCTTCTGAGAGAGTATTACTTAAAGAATATAAATTTGAGATATATTCACCAAAAAAATTATTTGTCATTAGAAAAGGAGAAGCTGCTAGATGGCTAAGGCTATGTAAAAAAGATCTTCTTTCCATATTAATAAGTATGCATTTCTTCCAGTTGAAATATTTTTAAAAGAACACTTCTGATTCTATTTTTCAAAGTGTCGTATTCAGGTTTATTTTGTGTCCTTTCGTAATCTTCAATTAAAATAGTCCAATAGGATTCACTTTTGCCTTCAAGTATAGATTCTTTTAAAACATTAAATGTCTCTTGGTCAATATCAGAATTTAAAAACCGTTTTGTAAGTCCTTCTATAAATTGAGTTATGTATTTAAAATTTTCTATTGAAGAAATATAATCGTATAAATCACATTGGATTACATCTGTTCCATTACCTCCTCCAGACAACCCCTGTAGATACACTCCAAATTGTCCTACTAAAAAATCAATTTCACCTCTTTTTTTCATAGTATGGGTATTAATCCAAAACATATCATAAATGGGTTTTTGATAGTAAGGCTTCCAGCCTGATACACTTGGAGGAAATGTAAAATTCAATCCAGTTTGTTCAATTTGGTTATTTAAATGATAATAAATAAAGTAGTCTTTAGATAAAGGATTTGCTAAAGCATAATGAATTTGAAAACCTCCACCTCCAGGTTCATAAGCGCTAGGAGTTTGAACATATTTTAAGTGGAGCTCTTTAAATATTGATAAGTAAAATTCAAGTGGAGACTTTATAATTGAATTATAATTAATGGGATCAAAAAAATGATCGCTTTTTAATAAAACTTTAGTGGTTTCGGCAATATTGAAATTTGAATTTTTAAAAACCTGGGAAAGGGGTAAGATTATTTTTTCTTCTATCTCTGGACTAATAATTGGATTCACAAAAAACTGATAAATTCTTCTTGTTATATATTTGGATGTGTCTTCATTATCAAAAATTATTGTGAGTAGATCATCTAATTCTTTCTTTCCTTCCTCGCCTTCCCTTCCTTGAATAACTTTATTATCAAAATAAGAGGACAATCGTTTATCTGAAGTATCATGATTTTGTGAATCAAACCAAGAAAAAAGAGGTCCGTCAGCAAAAATACCATCAAATTGTTCACTTTCAGATAATCCTTGCCTTTCAAAATATAACCAACTATCCGACCCACAATGCCACCCTGTTAATAGCTTAGAAATTTCTTTCACATCACTTTCAGTAAATTTTGCCCCTCCTTCTTTTCCTACAGTGTATAATTCAAGTAATTCGCGAGCATAATTTTCGTCAGGATTGTCTTTTTTACTAAGTGTTAAATTTAAATACCTTAACATACCAAAATCAGTAGTAACTTTACTTATAAGATTCTTGTAATTTCCATATGAGTATTCAAATAATTTCATGTAATATTCATATAACCATTTAGCACCCCCTACTGCATTATCATGAACTGGAATTAATTGATATAAAAAGAAGCAAAGTTTCCAATGTATAGAAGTATTTTGATTAGCAAATTGCTTAAGTAACCAAGCGCGCATACTAAAAACAGCTTTTCCAGGTTGAAGAGTAATATTAATATTAGCATAAGATTCCCCTTCATTGACCCATTTACTATATCTTTCTGGAACTCCTTTTTCAATTTGATAATTGATTATCTCTTCTTTTGAACCTCCATTTATATAAAAGAAATCATAAGTTGGCTCAGAAGGTAAATTCTCTTTTTTAAAAATTTGATCTATCGCTTGCTCTAAATTTAGAGCTTCAAGATTTAAAAAATCTCTATTAGACCTTCCTATAAGCGCTCTATTAATTAGGTGCTTTTTTTGAGCATAACCAAATTCACCCTGGTAGGGTTCAAGGCTATAAGAAGTGATTTTTTTTCTAAAACTTTCCTTTTGTTTTAAAAGCTCCTTAAAATCAATATTTTGTTCATAGAATAGTTTTTCAAGATCTATTGGCTTATCTATATTTTTCTTTGTATTAGAATCTGACATTCCTAGTAGTAGTATTAATTAACTAAAAAACTATAAACCAATGTATAGGAACTACTCTGGCCATCAGATGTTTTTACTCTCCAGTAATAGGTCGTTCCACTTTCCACATTTACTTCTAATGTGGTTGCTGTACTTTCTTCTTCAATAGGATCCTGGAGTCCATCTACCTCATCAAAATAAATCGTATAAGTAAGACTGTCTCCCTGATCAGGATCATTGCCTTGCCATGACAAAGTTATTTTTCCATCAGTAGCCTCTACGTTTGCTCCTGAGGTGGGGCTCACTATCGTAGCAGGGAAAGGAGCATAATTCTCTTGTCCATCTCCAGCTAAATAAAACTGCCAGGTATCTGATGTTGAAGTATCAGAAGTATCATTAGCCTTTGATACTATTTTCCAACTGTATGATGTATCATTTGCAAGGGTAACCGCCTTAGACGTTGATGTGATACCAGATTCTGTTTGAGATTGGTTGGTTTCTTGATTTGTAATTACTAGATCATAACTGTCTGTATCTGAGGAAGCGTCCCATGAAAAGGTAACCTCGCTATTGGATTCATCTACTTCATCACCCTCAAAACAAACTTCATTATTTGCAGGGGCTGATAGAGCAGATTTCCCTGGTGTGGGTACTGTTGGTGTAGGCTCTTTAGGTTGTTGAGTAACAGGAGGTGCTGTAGTACCACTATCCTCCTCCTCAGCGCTACAACCTACTATGAAAAGCACCCATAATAAACTTCCTATATAAAATTTTAGTTTCATTTTTTTATCATTTTAAAGGTTTGATCTACTGTTTGTCCTTTGACTTTTACTATATA
>CAZGUB010000143.1:0-3948 GCA_964528935.1 uncultured Flavobacteriaceae bacterium
TTTGGGGATGGGATCAAATTTCCGGAAAAAATCTTTCCTACCCGTTTGTAAAGATCGAAGCAACAAGCTGTATTGTGAAGCGTCGTAATTTTTGGGTTTTGAAAATGGAACTTTATTTTCGGGATGATTGGTCATACATAACCTAAAACAATAGGCTTGAATTTTATTATCGGCAGTGCCAAATTCACCGGGAGGTAGGGGAGAAATTCTGGGCAAAAGTCCACTAGAAGGATCTCCTGCAATTTTATAGGGTGATATATTTTCCCAAAACCAGTGCTGGTGATGCAATACCCCCGTTTGGACTCCATTCCATTTCTCATCGTATGTTTTTGAACTCTCTCGCCCTACATGATAACTCACATCGGCACTGGCCATCAAATCCCCTTCATAGGTGGCGTCGATAAAAATTTTTCCCTTGAATGTTTTTCCGGAAAGGGTGGTCATAGAGACTATTTTTCCGTTTTTCTTTCGAACTCCTGAAGCACGATCCAGCCATTCTTCCCTAAAAGTATTAATCTTGTATTCAGCGATGTAATCTTCATAAACTTTCTCTGCCACATGAGGCTCAAAAATCCACATGGTTCTTTTGGAGCCATCGATGGCCGGTGTCCCTTGCCCGCGCCCACCATATTCCTCTTTTTTTTGCCAAACCCATGCCTGATCTTGATTATAATATTGCCATATACGGTGATAAAAATTTCTGGAAAGCCCTCCTATCACTTCTTTTTTACCTGTATCGGTCCATCCCAAGCCACTTGCAGTAAGGCCTCCCAAGTGGTTCTCGGGAGTAACCAAAATTACTGTTTTGCCAGATTGAACGACTTCTACTGCTGCCATTACTCCGGCTGAAGTGCCACCGTAAACAATCACATCGGCCTCGAACAAATTGTCATTTTTTGGGGATGGACTACAATACAGAAAAAATATAAAACAAAAACAAATAATAGGAGTCGGGGACTTCATCTTATTGTTTGCCCACAAATAATTTAATCTATTTCTATTTTGTAATTTCCCACCAGAATAATCCATAATTAGAATTTTGCTTTAAAACTTTAGATTCACCAAAATACTAAAATAATTATGAAAGCCCATAATGGGCAATTAACACGGCAAAGACCAATACCCACCGATATGATTAAACTCTCATTACCAACAACTTGCATAATTTTAAACAGATGAAAAAAACAGGCACTCTACTGTTTCTAGTTGGCACTATGTTTGGCATTGGCGCAAACCTATTTGGCCAGAATAATAGCGGCAACTGGCCGGAGATGCAAAAAGAATTCAAGACCTGGACCCGGTGGTGGTGGATGGGCAATGCAGTGGACGAAAAAAATATCACAAATACCCTCACGGCATTTCAAAAAGCCGGCATTGGAGGAGTAGAAATAGCCCCTATTTATGGAGTAAAAGGATATGAAAATAAGTTAATCAATTTTTTGAGTCCACGATGGATCAAAATCCTAGACCACACAATACATGTGGCCGACAGCCTAGGCTTGGGTGTCGACCTGACCTTGGGAACAGGATGGCCATGGGGTGGGCCGCAAGTAAGTCCGGACGATGCCGCCAAAAGACTATTGGTCAGAAAAGTACACATGGCTAAATATGAGCGGTTTTCAGAGGACATCTCGCCCTATTGGACAGGAACTCCGGTCTATCGTACTGCCAAAGACATTGCAGCGCAAGATCCCGACCAGCCGGATCCCCTGCTTGTCGGTGTTTTTGCTTTTGATTCTCAAAACCATTTTACCGATCTCAGTAAACAAGTTGTGGGCAAGTCTCTGAATTGGGAAGCCAAAAACAGTGATTATGATTTATATTTTGTTTTTGAAGACCGGACCCGACAGAAAGTAAAAAGGGCTGCACCGGGGGGCGAAGGATGGGTTTTGGATCACTTTTCTGATAAGGCATTGAACCACTACCTCAAGCCCTTCAGTCAGGCATTTGATCAGATCCAAGGAAAGCCAAGGGCCGTTTTTAACGACAGCTATGAAGTCTACAGGGCAGACTATACTGCCCAGCTTTTTAAAATCTTTGAACATTCTCGAGGCTATGATCTGCGACCCTACCTCAACCGTTTATTAGACCAAGACGACAACGAAATCAGCAATCGCATCCGAAGCGATTACAGAGAAACCCTATCCGATATGTTGGTGGATGGCTTTAATACCCGTTGGAACAAATGGGCGAAGCATCATGGAGTAAAGACCAAATACCAAGCCCATGGTTCGCCCGGCAATCTGATCGATCTCTATGCCGCCGCCGATATTCCGGAGTGCGAAACCTTTGGATCCATGCCCTATCCTATTGAAGGCTTCAGGCGGGTGGCCGGAAATGGAACCTCGGCAGAATACCCCCACAGAAACTTTAGAGAGGGCGATGCCGATGCGGCCATGATCAGATTTTCTTCCTCTGCTGCTCATTTGTCTGGTAAAAAACAGGTGTCGGCCGAAACTTTTACTTGGTTAAGAGAACATTTTAGGGCCGCATTGTCACAGTGCAAGCCCGAAGTAGAAGATTTATTTCTCAATGGAATCAACCATATTTTTTTGCATGGATCTACATATTCTCCCGAATCGGCTCCATGGCCGGGATGGAAATTTTATGCTTCGGTCAATTTCAATCCCACCAATCCCATTTGGGAAGACGCTCCTGCCCTATTCCAATACATCGGTCGGACGCAATCCCTCCTACAACAAGGAAATCCCGACAATGATGTTTTGGTCTATTGGCCGGTTTACGACAGTTGGGCAAAATTTAACGACGGGAATCCACTGGTGCAATTTGCAATTCACCGCTTGGAGCCGTGGTTGTCCGGCACCTCTTTTTACGAAACCGCCCACCATCTGATCAAAGAAGGCTATGGTTTCGACTACATCTCTGATCGTTTTTTGCAAAAAGTAAAAGTAGAAAATGGTGTCATTCAGCTGCCGGGAGGTCACTACCGCTCGATTGTGGTTCCACACGTTCAGTACATGCCTTTGGAAACACTCCAAAAACTTGTAGCATTGCGATCTCTGGGAGCTTCTGTAGTTTTTTTGGGCAAGCCACAAAGCGTTCCAGGATTTTTAGACCATGAGAAAAGGCAAAAAGTGTTTAAAGCATTTTCGAATCAGAACATCAACAAAACCTATTCTCTCAAAGAAATGGAAATACCCCTGCGAAAAGCCGGCGTGATTCGAGAAACAATGGTAAAAAAAGGACTCAAGTTTATTCGAAGGACACATCAAGATGAAAAGATATATTTTATCGTCAACCATACCCCCCACAAAATAGAAGGTGAAATTCCCCTTAGCGTCCCCGCCAAGGAGGTCTTGATTCTAGATCCATTGACAGGAAAAACAGGCAAAGCCGTTTCAAAACTCGAAGGAAACACAACCAAGGTAAAGCTCGCTTTGCCCTCGGGGAGCAGTCTCTTTCTAAAAACTAATGACAAAGTCGATGCCCCACAATGGAATTACTTCCAAAAAGCAGGTACAGCACATAAAATCAGTGGAACTTGGGATTTCAAACTCCTAAAAGGAGGGCCCAATATCGATTTCTCAAAAAAAACGGATCGCTTGGAGTCGTGGACAAAATGGGGGGATAAGCCCCGAGATTTTTCAGGAACGGCCACTTACGAAATAAAATTCAATAAACCTGAAGACCACTCCGGGCCTTGGCTCTTGGAATTGGGAGATGGCAGAGACAGTGCCAAGATATGGCTCAACGGAAAATACTTGGGAACACTCTGGGCCAATCCCTATCAAATGGTAATCCAGCAACTCAAAAAGGGAAAAAATACCCTCCGCATAGCGGTGACCAACGTGGGATCAAACAGAATCAAAGCTAAAGAAGCCCGTGGAGAAGAGTGGAAAATCTTTTACGAAATCAATATGGTAGGATTGAATTACGCCCCTTTTGACGCAGCACAACTCGATGTGCTGGATGCCGGACTTCTGCAAG
>CAZGUB010000144.1:0-3935 GCA_964528935.1 uncultured Flavobacteriaceae bacterium
GGCAGACTTTCCCTGTTCCAAAATATCGTTTAATGCCGCTGTAATATTTTCCCTGCTCCACCTTTCAATTCCTTCCCATTGATTTTTGGCATTGTCCTTTTTTTGGATCATCAGGCCTATAAATTTTTGGATGGCAATACTATTCTTGGAGTCAATCATCTGTGCCAGCGAACATTCGTCAAGCAGCCTTCCAGCCTCGGATTTTGGATTTCCAATCGACAGCACAGGTACTTCCGAAGCCAAATACTCCAATAGCTTTCCGGAAATCATGTCCCGGTCGGCTCCTTTAAAAATAAAATTGAGCAACAAATCTCCACTTTTCATCAATGCAATGGCCGATTTGTGGGTCAAATATCCTTTATATATGACCTCTATTTTTGGGGCGTTTTTTTTGATTTTTTGGATGAGGGAAGCAGTAATATTTCCCGCCAAAGAAAGGCGAATGGGGTGTTGATCTGCAAACTGGTTCAAAACCTCTATCACGGGCAGATAATCTTGATTTTCGGTCAATATTCCGGTGTAAACCACATGGAAAGATTTGATAGCGGTTTTGGGAACTGAAGCCATCAATGGAGCATCGAAGCCGTTGGGTAACACATGAAAAGTTTGACCGGCGGCTTTGGCTTGAAGCTTGCTGACCAAATTTCCGCCTACAGTGGTCAAAATACCATCGGCCGTTTGTAATACTTTTTTCTCCCATCGGGCATCTTTCCGATGGGCCCAAGCGGTGCGGTACAAATCTCTATTGTAAAAAATATTGATCCAAGGATCGCGAAAATCGGCCCACCATTGGATGTCAAATTGGGCTTTTAGTTGCCAACCAACCAAATGGGTAGAATGGGGCGGGCCGGTGGTGATGACTTTCTGGATTCCTTCTTTACGAATGAGGTTTTCGGCTTCGCTTTTGGCAAAAGTATTCCATCCTTTTCTGGCATCGGGGATAAAGAAATTGCCTCGGATAAAAGCCGCCATTTTGGAAAACCACCCCTTTTTGGAAACTGCTCCCTGTGGAATCCCTTTGTTGGATGATCCCGTCATAATTCTCGAATAGAGTTTTAACGGTTCTTTGGTGTCGGTTTTGATTACATTGATGTCTTTTACCTCTTCCAAGAGTTCAAAATCCAGAACGGGATAGGACGCTTTTGTCTCCTCTACCGTAATCACATAAGGATTCCAACCCAATCGTTTGAGGTATTTGACAAAATACACCCAACGCTGGACACCCGACCCCCCCGAGGGCGGCCAGTAATAGCTTATAATTAATACTTTTTTGGTGTCTTTCAAAGAAAACAACTTAACTCCAAAGGTAACTATTCCTTTTTTTTGAAAAGGGGAACAGCGGAGCAGGCTTCACCGTAAAAAAGACTTTTGACCACGGGTTGTAGTTTGGCGATCAGTTGGACATAGGCTTGTCGGGGAACCTTTTTTTCACTACAACCTTTGATAATCACCGTTTTGTCGAGGTAGGGAGAACAATCCAAATGCATAATTTCCTCCTTGAAGCGGTATATCTGCAAATCCTCCAATGATCCCAAAACCACTTTAGTAGCGAAAGCTTGCAAACGAGAACTGACCAATAGATGAGTCCAAGCAGGAAAAATCGCCTCGGTAGAGCAGTAGAGAGCTACCCATTGTCCTTTATATGCCGACCAATCGTGTGCTTTGAGCTGTTCGCGAAACGCTTTTTCCCTCAACACCATTCCCCCGTCCAGCCACTGTGCAATGTCCAAAGCCGTTGTTTCAACCTCGGGGAAAAATTGCTCCAAATCGATGGTGATCAAAGCACTTTGAGCGACCCGGTTGATGATCTCCTCGGCCATAATTACAACAATCCCAATTCCAGTTTAGCTTCTTCGCTCATCAGATCCTGTGACCAAGGAGGATCGAAGGTGATCTCGACCTCAGCGTCTTTGACTTCGTCCAGAGACTTGACCTTTTCTTCCACCTCTCTGGGGAGGGTTTCTGCTACGGGACAGTTGGGCGTGGTAAGGGTCATTAGGATTTTTACTTCGCTGTCTTCGTTGACCAATACATCGTAGATCAACCCCAATTCATAGATATCAACGGGGATTTCGGGGTCGAAAATGGTTTTTAGGACCCTTACAATTTTATCGCCCAGCTCGGCCGTTTCGAGGATTTCTTCTGACATACTTAATTCAATTGGGTTTTAAAAGCAATGGCGTACATTTTCAATTGTTTGATCATGGAAACTAATCCATTTGCTCGGGTGGGAGACAAATGTTCTTTTAAGCCAATTTTATCGATGAAAGAGGTGTCTGCATTGAGGATGGCATCAGGATGTTGGTGGGAAAAAACCCGGATCAAAATGGCGATGATACCCTTGGTAATGATGGCATCGCTGTCGGCGGTAAACACCAATTGATCGCCCTCCAATTCGGCATGTACCCATACCTTACTTTGGCATCCTTTGATGATATAATTATCGGTTTTGAATTTGTGATCGATCAATGGGAGTGATTTTCCCAGTTCGATCATATACTCATATCGTTGCATCCAGTCTTCAAACATGGAAAATTCTGCTACAATTTCCTCTTGGGCTGTTTCTATGGTTTCCATATCCAAAATTAGTGATTTATTGCAACATCTTGATGGCCATTTTAAGAGCTTCCATCATGCGATCTATCTCTTTGAAGGTGTTATAAAAGGAAAAAGAGGCTCGGACGGTTCCGGGGATTTTGTAGAAATCCATGATGGGTTGGGCACAGTGGTGTCCTGTTCTGACAGCGATACCAAGCTTGTCCAATATGCTCCCGATATCGTAGGGATGAATGCCTTCAACATTAAAAGAAAGAACCGCTGTTTTTTGAGGAGCGGTACCATAAATTTTTAGTCCGGGTATTGTATTGAGTTGATCGGTGGCATATTGCAGGAGTTCATTCTCGTAGGTGGCGATTTGTTTCATTCCTATGGCGTTGACATAATCTAGTGCAGCACCAAAGGCGATCCCACCGGCAATGTTGGGGGTACCTGCTTCCAGCTTGTGGGGAAGATCTGCATAGGTAGTTTTTTCAAAAGTTACTTCGGCAATCATCTCTCCTCCACCCTGGTAAGGGGGCAATCGCTTGAGGGCCGATTCTTTTCCATAAAGCATCCCGATCCCTGTAGGGCCACATAGTTTGTGGGCAGAAGTCACATAGTAATCGACGTCCAATGCTTGCACGTCAGCCTTGATGTGGGGGGAGGCCTGGGCTCCATCGATCAATACTTCTGCCCCTACTCCATGGGCCTTTTCGATGATGGCTTCGATGGGATTGATGGTTCCCAGCGCATTGGAAACGTGATTGACAACAACCAAACGGGTCTTGTCGGAAAGAAGTTTTTCGTAGGCTTCCATAATCAAAACCCCATTTTCGTTCATGGGGATGACTTTTAGTCGGGTGCCTGTTTTTTCACATAGCATCTGCCAAGGGACGATATTGGAATGGTGTTCCATGGCCGATACGATCAGTTCATCTCCTTTTTTCAGTAGCGAGGCATAGCCGCTGCTGACCACATTGATGCTGTGTGTGGTACCGGAAGTAAAAATGATCTCATGGGGATGAGCGGCATTGAAATGTTTTTGAATTTTACGCCTTGCCGCTTCATAAACATCAGTAGCCTCCTGGCTCAAAGCATGAACGCCGCGATGGATATTGGCGTTGTAATTTTTGTAGTAATCAGCAATAGTATCAATAACTTGAACAGGGGTTTGGGAAGTAGCGGCATTGTCAAAATAAACCAAAGGTTTGCCATTTACTTGCCGATTTAGAATTGGAAAATCTTTACGGATTTTTTGAATATCCATAAGCTATAAATCAAATCCAAGATTAACTCCCAATTTTTGGGCAATCAGTTTGTTGATGCGCTTTTTCAAAATGGGTAGCTCTACACTTTCCAAAACGTTATTTGCAAAGGCATAGGTCATCAATGCTTTG
>CAZGUB010000145.1:0-3935 GCA_964528935.1 uncultured Flavobacteriaceae bacterium
AGGTTGCTAATACCTATCAACAAAATCATGAGTGGAAAAAACCAAGCTTGAACTTTGACCAGGTTCATGTTTTTAGCCTTGGCCTCTTCCGCCAAATCATCAAACCCGGCATGGGTTTTACCCTCCAATCCATAGGATTTAATTACCGTAATTCCACTAAAAGTCTCCTGAGTAAAAGAGGATAATTTAGACAGCATTTCCTGTACCACAGTACTTCTGGCGTTGATTACCCGACTCAGTTTGTAAATTGTAAAAGACAAGACCGGCAAGGGGATCAGGGTGTAAAATGAAAGTTTGGGTGCAATACTAAACATTATGGTGATCACACAGACAAATAAGGTAATGGTATTGATGCTATACATAATGGCCGGACCAACATACATCCTAACTTTTCCTACATCTTCACTGATGCGACTCATCAAATCCCCGGTTCGGTTATTTTTGTAAAAACACTGGCTCAGTAGCAAGTAATGACCAAAAATCTCGTTTTTGAGGTCAAACTCAATATAGCGTGAAACATTGATGATGGTTTGACGCATCAAAAAAGTAAAAAATCCGGATAGTAAAGTTGCTCCCAAAATGATTAGAATATTGGTCAGCATCAAGGTTTTAAGAGCTGTCATGGAGCCCTGTGGATCAGACAAATAATTTTCTACTGCAGTAAGAGAATTTCCAATCAGTCTTGGGGCAAAAAGTGAAAACACGCGTGAAACTACAGTAATACCTACCCCCAAAAGCAAACTGTAACGGTATTTTTTCAGGTATTTGTTTAGGTATTGCAGCTCTTTCATGGATCCTTTACGGAGGTATTGTTTAAAAGAAACCAAAGGTAAGCAATTGCTTTCTTTATGAAATTTAAAAAAAACTAAGTTCAACCAAATCCAAACTAAAGTTCTATTTTTGCGCAAATTTAGTACCATATCCATGCTCACCCGCAGGCACCTTCGCATCAAAGTGATGCAGTCTTTATACTCTTTTTTTCAAAACGAAAATGCAAATTTGAGCGATCAAGTTTCCTTTTTTAAAAAAAGTTACCTCAATACCTTTACATTGTACATCGTTATTTTGGCTTTTTTCAAGGCCATTTTTGAACACGCCCATCAACAAAATGATTTACAAAAACACCTCAGAACAAAGACCGATTCGAACACCTATCGAAAGGTGATGGACAATAAAATTCTTCGCTTTATCGCCGAGCATCCTGTATTAAACAATTTCATAAAAAAAAGAAAGGTAAAATTTTGGGAATTGGACTTTGATTATGTCAAAACCAATTTTAATAACTGGGTTGAAAGTCAGCCATTTATCAACTATTCGAAAATTTCAACCCCTACACCGGAGGATGACATTGCCATTTTGATACATTTTTTCAAAGAAATCATGGCACCCTCCGAAGCTTTTTATGACTATTTTCAGGACAAAGAATTGACATGGACAGACGACCTGCCAGTGGTCAATACCTTTCTGCTCAAGCAATTGGGTAAAATTGACCCGAAGGACAGCAATAGCCTTATTTTTCCAGTGATGAACACCACGGACGAAGATCCGGTATTTGCCATCGATCTCTTGGAAAAAGTAGTGGTCAACAACGACACTTTGCAACAAGAACTAGAGGGCAGAACCCCCAATTGGGACTCCGATCGCATCGCCTTGCTCGATGCCATAATGATCAAAATGGCCTTGGCAGAACTGCTGTATTTCTCCTCCATACCCACCAAAGTTACCATGAACGAATACATCGAAATTTCCAAGGACTATTCCACCCCCAAAAGCAATGTATTCATCAATGGTATTTTGGATAAAATCATTAAAGATTTTTCTGATTCTGGTAGAATAAATAAAAGCGGAAGAGGGCTGATTTGATCTTTTTTTACTAAATTTGAACTTGTAATATTTATTAAATTCAAATGAAAAAAATTGCTTTTATTTTGTGTGGTGTACTGTTTTTATCCGTTTGGGCATGTAACCAAAGTGCCTCAAAAAAGGTAGACCAAGAAAAAGCATCTCAGAATGCTGGTAAAAGTGCGGCTGCAACAGCTGCCATGACCTTCGACAAAACGGTTCACGATTTTGGAACCATAGCAGAAGGAGAAACTGTCCAAACCACTTTTACTTTCACCAATACCGGAGAAGCAGATCTAATTATTGTTGATGCCAGGGGAAGTTGTGGGTGCACGGTTCCCAATTATCCCAAGAACACTCCCATCGCTCCTGGAGCAACTGGAGAGATCTTGGTGAGTTTTGACTCCAGTAATAAGCCCAACATGCAACAAAAAACAGTGACCATTTCTGCCAACACAGCGAGCGGACGTGAAACCCTGAGAATCAAAGCAATGGTCACTCCCGATCCGGAAAAACAAAAGCAACGCGACGCAGCCGCCAAAGCACGTCAGCAAAGTCAAAATAAATAAAAATTTATTCTATGGAGGGGTTTTCTGGACAAATGCCTTTTTTGTTACTGATGCTGGTGGTGTTCTTTTTTTTCATCATTTTACCTCAGCAACGACGCCAGAAAAAGGAAAAAAACTTTATGCAAAATTTGTCCAAAGGCGATCGTGTCATAACCAAAAGTGGATTGCATGCCAAAGTCGTTGAACTCAATGACAAAGACAATACCTGTGTGATAGAAACCTTGGCGGGAAAACTGAAAATCGAGCGTTCTGCCCTCTCTTTAGAGTTGAGTCAGAAACTCAATGCTCCCAAAAAATAACAGATCCCGCTTCGGCGGGTTTTTTTTATTTTTGATTTATGTATCGTTATTTGATCAAACCCCTACTTTTTTTAGGCGATCCTGAATGGATACATTATTTTGTCTTTTCCCTCATTCGATGGATTCATAAAATTCCGGGCGTTCACTATTTGGTCAAAACCCTATATCAAGTGCACGACCCCACACTCGAAAGGGAACTTTTCGGTATTCGTTTTAAAAATCCTGTAGGCCTCGCCGCAGGCTTCGACAAGGACGCTAAGCTCTACAGAGAACTCTCCAATTTTGGTTTTGGTTTTGTTGAAATTGGAACGCTTACTCCCAAACCCCAGTCTGGTAATCCCAAAAAACGATTATTTAGACTTCCACAAGACGAGGCACTGATCAATCGAATGGGATTTAACAATGAAGGAGTAGCAGCAGCCATTCCCCGACTCCAAAAAAATAAAAACACAATTATAGGAGGGAATATCGGCAAAAACAAAATAACTCCCAATGAAAAAGCGGTGGAAGACTACACAGCTTGTTTTGAATCCCTATACCCCCATGTAGACTTTTTTGTGGTCAATGTAAGCTCGCCCAATACGCCCAACCTGAGGGCTCTTCAAGAGAAAAAACCTCTCACCGATTTACTGAATACCCTACAAACACTAAATCGTAACGCATTAGCCCCTAAACCCATTTTGCTTAAAATTGCTCCAGATTTGACAAACGAACAGTTGCTGGACATTATAGATATCGTCAAAACGACACAAATTTCCGGAGTCATCGCCACCAACACCACTTTGGGTAGGGAAGGGTTAAAATCTCCCAATCAAGGTCAAAGCGGGGGTCTGAGTGGAAAACCGCTTACACATAGGAGCACCGAAGTAATCCGTTTTCTAGCACAAAAAAGCCAAAAAGCCTTCCCCATCATCGGGGTAGGTGGGATTCACAGTCCCGAAGATGCTTTAGAAAAACTCAACGCCGGGGCAGACTTGATCCAACTCTACACTGGTTTTGTTTATGAAGGACCCGGGCTGGTCAAGCGTATAAACAAAGCTTTGATTAATCGAAATAGCTAAATCCTTTCTTAGGATCAATGGTTAGCAAGGTTTCGTAAAACAAGCGGATCACATTTTCGACATCTGCTTTGTGTACCATTGCTACGGTAGTGTGAATATAGCGCAGAGGTAGTGAAATCAATGCCGAAGCTACCCGACCATTGCTAAAGGCAAGAGCGGCAGGA
>CAZGUB010000146.1:0-3918 GCA_964528935.1 uncultured Flavobacteriaceae bacterium
TTGGGGGCACTAAAACTATTGTCGCTGGCTTGATGGGCCAAAACGTAATATTCATATGCCTCTTCGGGTTGACCAAGCTCTGCAAAAGCGTCTCCAATGGCTCCTTTAGCAAGGGCTTTCAACATCACGTCATCGGTATCAAATTGATCCAAGTAATCGATGGCATTGACATAATCGCCCAAATTCAGGTAGGCCATGCCTGCACTATAGGTGGCCAACTTGGCTGCTGGTGTTCCGGAATAATTGTCTATTATATCCAAAAAACCATATTTTCCCTCTCCTCCATTGAGTGCTCTCAAAAAAAGCGAATCTGAATTTTGACCGTTTACGGCCAACTCAAAATAATATTGCGCTTGACTCAGCTCATTCACTGCCTCGGCTTTTTTAGGCTCGAAGACATAACTCTGGTAACCCAGATAGGAAAGTACTGTCAATGCTATGAGACCAATACCAGTCAAAATAAAATTTTGATATTTGGAAACCCAAGCTTCGGTTTTGGAAGCCGAAGCATCCAACTTCTCAAAAACTTCGGCAGTTGCACTCTCCTGCTCAACTTTATCTTTGGGGTTGGGTGCAATGGATTTCTTATAACCTCTCTTTTTGTAGGTTGCCATCTTTGATTTTTTAAGTTCCCAAAATTAGTCTTTTTTACACCAAAACCAAAACCCTTTGCAATAATGAAACCACTGTAACAAAATATCGGCTAATTTTGTTTTACCTTTTGGATCCAAAGTATATTTACAACATGTTTTTAAAGCAATTGTCTCTTACCCATTACAAAAACATTAAGGCCTCCCAATTTGAATTTCAGGCCCCCATCAATTGCTTTATCGGTAATAACGGCATTGGAAAGTCCAACGTGTTGGACAGCATATATCATCTGGCATTTACCAAAAGTTATTTCAACCCCTCCAGTGTTCAAAACATACAATTTGGTCAGGATTTTTTTTTGATCGAAGGACAATTTGAAAAAAAAGGCAAGGCGGAAAAAATTCATTGTAGCCTCAAAAGAGGACAAAAAAAATTGATGAAAAGGAATGGAAAAATCTACGAAAAAATTTCTGATCATATTGGACTGATTCCTTTGGTGATAATCTCTCCCGCAGATAGAGACCTAATTACAGAAGGTAGCGGTATGCGGAGAAAATTCATCGACGGCGTCATCGGCCAGACCGACAAAGTCTACCTCAAGCAACTGACCGACTACAACAAAATCTTGGCCCAACGAAATGCCTTACTCAAGTTTTTTGCCAAAAACAGAAGTTTTGACAAAGAAACACTCGAAATTTACAACCTTCAATTGAGTAAGTTGGCGCATCCCATTCACGAAAAAAGAAAATCCTTTCTAGAGATTTTTATTCCCATTTTCTCAAAAAGGTATCAAGGCATCAGCAAAGGAGCCGAAAATGTACAAATTCAATACCAATCCGATCTTTATCAGAGTAAACTCCTAGACCTCCTCGAACAAAACCTCGACAAAGACAAGCTACTACAATTTACCACTAAAGGCATACACAAAGACGATTTGGAACTCCTGTTGTCCGATGTACCCATCAAAAAGTTTGGCAGTCAGGGGCAACAGAAAACTTTTTTAATCGCCCTAAAATTGGCCCAATTCGACTTTATCAAAGAAAAAGCGGGAGTCAACCCCATTGTATTGCTGGATGATGTATTTGACAAACTGGATCAAGAAAGAGTAACCCAAACCATAGAACTTTTTGAAAATGAAGCCCTCGGACAGATATTTATTTCCGATACCCATGAAGACAGGATCAAAGCTGCTTTAGAAAAACGAACCATTCCCTACGAAATTTTTAAACTCGACTGAAAATGTTGAAAGGGGTTGGGCTTATTGTTTTACTATTGTTCTTGGGATGTGAAACCCCCATTAAACCTTCTCAAATAAACTTACTCAACGGCTATTGGCAGATCGAATACATCCAACAAGAAAATGAAACCTTTCGACCAAAAGGGGAGGTAAAACTAATTGATTTTTATACCTTGAAAGAACAAAAAGGGCTAAGGAAAAAAGTAGCGCCACAGCTCGATCAATCATTTTTGACCACAAACGATCAAAACTTTTTTGAAATTGTTTTCGAGAATGAAATTTGTTTACTAAAATTTGAAACTCCATGGGATCAATGGTTCGAACAAATAGTTGTTTTGGAAAAAGACCAAATGATTTTAAGACATCTTCAAAAAGAATACCATTACACAAGATTCAAAAAAACTCAATGACATGAAATCCCCAAAAAGAAAATTTGAACCCCAAAGCATCGGTAAAGTATTGGACGAAATCGTTCAGTCAAAAGAGTTAAAAGATGGAATCACCAATGCAAAGGTTCAAGAACTTTGGTTTCAAGTTTTGGGTGACCACATGGCCCATTACACCGAAAAAATAAGGCTCAGCGGAGACACTCTTTTTGTTTCCCTCAGCAGTGCTCCACTAAGGGAAGAACTGGGCTACGGAAAAGAAAAAATCATTAAAATGATTAATGAAGAACTCGGAGAATCGATGATTAAAAAGCTGGTACTTCGCTAATATACTTCCCTACCGGAAAAATGAAAGTTGCCTTCTAAATTTGCATTTTCATCACTGTCCGATCCGTGTACAGCATTTTCTCCAACCGATATTGCAAACTGTTTTCGCAATGTGCCTTCTGCAGCCTCCTCAGGGTTAGTAGCTCCAATCAAAGTTCTAAAATCGTCAACTGCATTTTCCTTTTCCAATAGAGCTGCCACAATGGGTCCTCGACTCATAAAAGAAATCAGCTCCTCAAAAAAAGGACGATCCTTGTGAACAGCGTAGAACAAGGCTGCGTCTCTTAGGGACATCTGGGTCATTTTCATAGCAACGATCCGAAATCCCGCCGCATTAATTTGACTCAAAATGGCACCCACATGTCCTTTTTCGACAGCATCGGGTTTGATCATGGTAAAAGTTCTATTTCTTTGCATGGCTTTTTTTTGAGTTGCAAAGCTACAAAAAATGTATTTTTGATGGTCAACGCCATGCCCCCTCAAAATATATAGGCACCTGCAAGCCATCCTTTCAAATTTTGGTATCTTTGAAAGCATGAAAAAAGAATTGCTTGACAAACTGTCAAAAGCCCTCAACAGCCCGAAGAAAATTGTCATCATCCCCCACAAAAATCCCGATGGTGATGCGCTGGGTAGTTGCTTGGCTCTCCATCTTTTTTTGACCAAAATGGGACACCATTCCCAAGTGATCTCCCCCAACGACTATCCCCAATTTTTGGAGTGGCTGCCCTCACAGGCCAATGTTGAAAAATACACACAGAATCCCGACTTATGTTCCCTTGCCATTGACCAAGCCGAACTCATATTTACCTTGGATCACAACCAGTTGGACAGAATCGACGGATTGGCCCCATGGGTAGGGAAGTCAGCAGCCACTAAAATCATGATCGACCACCATCAAGATCCCGGAGATTACGCCTCCATAACTTTTTCCGATCCCAACACAGGTTCTACTTGCGAAATGGTCTTTGAAATCATGGCTCGGCTAAACCCTCAAAATATCGACAAAGACATCGCCAGTTGTCTCTACACCGGAATCATGACCGACTCAGGTTCTTTTAGATTTCCTTCCACCACCTCCCGAACCCATGAGATCGTTTCCCAACTCATCGAATTTGGAGCTCAACCCAGTAGCATTCACCAGAATATCTACGACACCTTTACCTTTGATCGAATGCAGCTTTTGGGTACCGCATTGCGCAATCTCAAAAAAATAGATCATCTCCCGGTGGTATACATCACCCTATCCCAACAGGAACTGAATCAAAACCATTTCAAAAAAGGAGACACAGAAGGCTTTGTCAACTATGGTCTCAGTCTCAAGGGCATCGTCCTAGCGGTAATTATGATAGAAAATGAAAGCGAAAACATCATCAA
>CAZGUB010000147.1:0-3899 GCA_964528935.1 uncultured Flavobacteriaceae bacterium
TCTACTGCGACAAACTCGTCAAAATCTTTGTAAACCCTATCGGTATTTACGCCAATTTGATTGGCAAATTTTATGTTTTCTTCAAAATCGGGGTTAAAAACACCTCCTACAATTTCATAGCGATCATACATATAGGAGGCCACACGATGTAGCACGCCGATTAACGAGTCGCCACCGCCACCCAACACGCCCAGTCGAATTTTATTCATTTTGATTTGTTTTACTATTGGAGTAAAAATAGGATTAATTTTTCAAAACGAAAATGGAAACAGGGTACAATCCAGTTCTTGTTTGTTGATGAATTTAGATTGAAAAATCCCACCGATATCATAATTGCAGAAAAGCTCATTAAAAAACTTGATTTTTTTTGTCCATTGTCATCCAAAAAGATATTTTTACAAGAACAATGGTAATCTACAAATAGATTTTTATGAATAATACTTTCGATGCGATAGTGGTTGGAACCGGAGTAAGCGGTGGATGGGCAGCCAAGGAACTTTGTGAAAAAGGATTGAAAACCCTGGTTTTGGAAAGGGGACCGATGATACAACACCCCTCAGATTATAGCACTGCAAATATGGACAAGTGGGATTTTAAAGGCGGTGATAAGATCACCCAAGAAATCCGTGAGCGCCAACCCAAACAAAGTCGTACAAATTATGTGAACACAGAATCTACCTCACATTTTTTTGTAAATGATTTGGAGCACCCATACAATGAAGACAAGCCCTTTGATTGGATCAGAGGCTACCATGTGGGTGGGAGGTCGCTGCTTTGGGGGCGACAGAGTTATCGATTGAGTGATTTCGATTTCGAGGCCAACGCCAAAGACGGGATCGCAGTTGATTGGCCCATACGTTATAAAGATCTTGCCCCTTGGTACAGCTATGTAGAAAAATACATCGGGATCAGTGGCGAAAAATTGGGTCTTCCCCAATTGCCCGACAGTGAGTTTCTTAAACCAATGGAATTAAATTGTGTGGAAGATGAATTCAGAAATGCCATTTCCAAAAAATACAGCGATCGAGTGATTACCATTGGTAGGGTTGCCCACATTACCGAGGGAACCAAACCCGGTTTGGGAAGAAACACCTGCCAGTATCGAAATCGTTGTCGCCGGGGATGTCCGTTTGGTGCGTACTTTAGCAGTAACTCTTCCACCCTCCCTGCTGCTGAGGCAACCGGAAACATGACTCTAAAAACCAATGCCATTGTTCACCAAGTGTTCTATGATGCCGACATCAAAAAAGCAACCGGAGTAAGAGTAATCGATGCCCAAACCAAATCGGTTGTGGAGTACAAAGCAAAAGTAATTTTTCTCTGCGCGTCTACGGTTCCTACTACTTCCATTTTGATGCAATCTACTTCCGACCTCTTTCCCAATAGCTTGGGTAACGACTCTGGAGAATTGGGACACAACCTGATGGATCATCACTTCAGATTGGGGGCAACCGCTACTGTAGAAGGTCATGAGGATAAATATTATACCGGAAGAAGACCCAATGGAATTTATATTCCGCGATTTAGGAATTTAGGTGGAGACACCAACCAAAAAGACTTTATCCGGGGCTATGGTTACCAAGGAGGAGCCAGTCGTGGTGACTGGTCTCAAGTGGTCCGTGAAATGGCCTACGGTGCCGATCTTAAAGAGGCGGTGCTCAATCCCGGTGGATGGAGAATAGGGATCAATGCCTTTGGAGAAACCCTGCCCTATCACGAGAACAAAATGTATTTGGATCACAACAAAAAAGACCAGTGGGGATTGCCCACTGTAACCTTCGATGCTGAAATAAAGGAGAATGAAAAAATTATGCGTAAGGACATGAAAGATCAAGCGGCCGAAATGCTGGATGCGGCAGGATTTAAAGACATCTCACAGTATGACAGAGGATATTCAATGGGATTGGGGATTCATGAAATGGGAACTGCCAGAATGGGTCGTGACCCAAAGACCTCCATCCTCAACCGACACAATCAGCTCCATGCCGTGCCCAATGTATATGTAACGGATGGTGCTGCCATGACCTCGGCAGGGAATCAAAATCCTTCCCTTACCTATATGGCCCTAACGGCAAGGGCTGCCAATCATGCCGTTGAAGAACTAAAAAAAATGAACCTTTAATATCCGCAATCATGGACAGAAGAAAAGCACTCAAAAATATAGGCATCGGTTTTGGAGCTATTACTGTAACACCCACTGTGGTGAGCCTAATGCAAAGCTGCCAAACCAATCCAAGCGGTTGGATGCCGGCCCAATTTTCCAAAGATCAATTTCAGGTGGTGAGCCAATTGATGGATCTGATTATTCCAACTACAGACATCCCCGGAGCCATAGATCTCCAGCTTCCTCAATTTCTGGATGGATATGTCGGACTGATAATGAACGATAAAGCACAGCAGAAATTGAAAAGTAGTTTGGATCAACTCATTGCGGTGGCTCTGAAAGATACCGGAAAATCCGCGGCCTCAGAACTCAATCGCGAGGACTTAGATGCACAACTGGCCAAGTATCTCCGTGCCGATGAATCCACGATGCAAGTATGGAAAAATGATGCAGATTCGCCACAGGCCGTTGCCCAAGGCTTTGCCGTGCAATTGAGATCGTTGACCATCAACGCCTTTAAAACCAACGAATATATTGGAGAAAATGTCTTGGCCTATGTTCCCATACCCGGACAGCAAAAAGGATGTGTAGATTTGATGGAAGCTACCGGCGGAAAAGCCTACTCGCTATAGCGTTCTGAAGTATTCTGCCAAAGCACGAGCCTCTTCTTCTTTGAGGTTCTGATTGAGCATCATCACGTTGTTGTATTCTTTGAGCAATGCAATGGCGGTTTCGTCCTTTTGTAACATTTCTGTAGGGTTGAGAATCATGTTCATCACCCATGCAGGACTTCTCCTTTCGTAAATTCCCTTTACGGCAGGACCGATGAGTTTTCGATCGGCCATGTGGCATGCCGTACATTTTTGTTTGAAAATCAACGCTCCCTCATTGGCCAAACTCTGGTCGATTTCGTCCTCAAAAACCATGGAGTCAATGGGTCCAATACCGTTGTTTTCCAAATTAACTGCGGTCTTTTCAACTTGTTTTGTTTCCACTTTTTTTTCTACAGGAGTTCGGTTGTATTCAAAAGATTTTTTTTTCTCTTTTTTGGGCCCACAGGCAGAAAATATTGCCAGAACAAAAAAATAGGGTAGGGATTTTTTCAACATTGAGTTAATTTTTACAAGGGTTAAAATTAAAAAAGAATGCATAATCTGAGCCCATGAAGTGCAAATTTTTAAAAATGAGGGAAAATGTTTAGGCTTTGATGCTTTTTTTGGAAACCAAATAAACTCCGGTCATAATCACCAAGCATGCCATGGTTTTTACCCCATCTAGGGTATCATTGCCGGTATAGACAGCATAGCCGATCGCTATAATGGGTTGGGCATAAGCAAATGCACCCACGGTCGAAGCTTGGAGATTTTTTAGGGCAAAAAGGTTGAGTAAATAGGTGGCAAAAGTAGTCCCCAATACCACAAAGGCGATTCTCCAAAGGGCATCGAAAGAAAGGCTTGCCCACCGAACCTCTTGGTATTCCCCTAAGGTGACGGGAAATGTCAGGATAAAACCCATCAAAAACAACCACTTCATGATGGTCACAGTATGGTATTTTTCCGATAGGGGCTTGACCACAATGATAAATCCGGAGAAGAAAACGGAGTTAATCAGAAACAAAATATTTCCCATCAGTACATTGGGGGCTTGATTGGTGTTTTGGGTGCCATAGAGTACCAAAACCAATGCACCGGTAAAACCCATGGTGATTCCCAAAAATTTGCGCATTCCTATTTTTTCACCCAAAAAAAGATAGGACAACAGCAAAATGAGAATGGGATTGGTGGTGGCAAAAATC
>CAZGUB010000148.1:0-3867 GCA_964528935.1 uncultured Flavobacteriaceae bacterium
TCCCATTCGCACCACCAGAGGGCAAGAAGTCCGAAAAGCCTTCATCCCTCGTGATGAAAACCATCTGCTGATGGCCGCCGACTACTCCCAAATAGAGCTGAGAATCATCGCCGCCCTAAGCAAAGACCCTGCCATGGTCAAGGCCTTCCAAAACAATGAAGACATCCACGCTGCCACCGCTGCCCGTGTATTCAATGTCCCCCTAGAAGACGTAACCCGCCAGCAGCGAAGCAATGCCAAAACCGTAAACTTTGGAATCGTTTATGGAGTCTCGGCTTTCGGTCTTAGCCAGCAAACCGATCTCAACCGCAGCGAAGCCAAAGCATTGATCGACACCTACTACGAAAGTTACCCCCAATTGAAACAATACATCGCTGACCAAATCAACTTTGCTCGGGAACACGGCTATGTAGCCACCGTTTTGGGCCGTCGCCGTTACCTCAAAGACATCAATTCCCAAAATGCTGTCGTAAGAGGTGCCGCAGAAAGAAACGCCGTAAATGCTCCCATACAAGGAAGTGCCGCCGACATCATCAAACTGGCCATGATAAGAATTCACCAAAAAATAAAAACCGAAAAATGGAAATCTAAAATGCTGCTACAGGTGCATGACGAATTAGTCTTCGATGTACTTAAAAGTGAAAAAGATGAATTCCAGAAAATGGTAAAAACAAAAATGGAACAAGCTTTTGACATCGGACTTCCCCTATTGGTCGATGTCGGATTTGGAGAAAATTGGCTGGAAGCCCACTAACCTCCATCCCTAACACTCAAAATTCACCCCAAAAACACAAGCTTATTCCTGAATAAAATTTCCCATATCGTCCACCCTGTAGGACCTTAGGGTCGCCGTATTATTAATAAAAGCCACAGACCCTCTTTGAAAGGCAGGGGCTAGATTTTTATGATTGAAAGAAAAAACATTCCCAACAAATTCGGAATCCACTTTGGAAATATAGTAAAGGTTTAATCGTCCTCCTTTCTTCATTTGTGCCATCAACTTCCCCAGCTCTATGCTCCCCCTGTAAGAGGATTGCAACATAATTTCCAAAGTTCTCAGACTAATTCTGGGAATTTTGTGTTGCGATTCCCAGTAATCCCTCTCCTTTGGAAAAAGCACGATCACATCAATTTCGTTGGCTCCCGACAGCAATGCCCCACCAATAGGTACATTATCCAATAAGCCCCCATTTACCCAACTCTGCCCCTCTTTCCGAATGGGTGGTGTCAATACCGGCACCGAAGCCGATGCACAAATCCAGTCCAGCAACTGACCGTAAGAAGTATTGACAGACGATATGATCTGTTTCTTGGAAGTATTCAAACTGGTGGTAATACAGAAAATCGAATGTCCTCTTTTTTGAATCTCGTCATAGTCTTGTTGGGTAAAGGTTTTTTCGATGGTCTTCCTCAGGTTTTTGGTATCTCCACCGGCGGGTTTGCCCCAAATAGTTCGCCAGATGGTTTTCAACACCTTGATTCTTCCCCGCTTATTTATGGGGTTTTTGTTGTAGACATTCTTATTGGTAATGGTGTCAAAAAGTTGCTCCAATTCATCAAACTGATTCAAAATAACCGAAGACATGATCAACGCTCCTGCACTGGAACCCCCCACCGTCTTGTAGGACTTTCCTGACGCCACCAGGGCCTTGGCAAAGCCAGCGCCCCACGAAACACGAGATCCACCACCCGAAATAATCAGTGCACGGTGGGTTTCGACAGCGGCCTTGGGAGCTGATTGACCCCAGACATAATCCCCAGAAAATAAGGGAAAAAGCAGTGCCAAAAGGGCTTGGACGTACATCCTCCTCAAAAAAATACAGGATATGGAAGCAAAAAAAAGACGATAGAGAACATTGGAAAACAAAAACATAGTAGGTGACTTTATTGGGGGTATCCAACATTAAATTAGTAAAAATCAAAAAAATAGCACCCGAATAAAAAACCAAAAATATTTTTACAGAAAACGGAATAATTGTAGATTTGCACCCCTGAAAAGGGTAAATTAAAAATAATATCGTGGATACACTTAGTTATAAGACCATCTCGGCAAACTCCAAAACCGTTGACAAACAATGGGTATTGGTAGATGCAGAAAGCATTCCACTGGGTAGGGTAGCCTCTGTAGTGGCTCTTCACATCCGTGGCAAGCACAAAACCAATTATACCCCCCATGTAGATTGTGGAGACAACGTCATTGTAATCAATGCCGACAAAGTCAGTCTGACAGGAAACAAGTGGAAACAAAAACAATACATTCGCCATACCGGATACCCCGGTGGTCAACGATCACTCAATGCCGAGCAACTCGCTTCCAAAGGCTTCGAGCGATTGATCGAAAACGCCGTGAGAGGAATGCTGCCCAAAAACAAATTGGGAGCGACACTATTCCGAAACCTCAAGGTATTTGTCGGTAGCGAACACAGCCACGACGCTCAAAAACCCAAGCTTATTAATATCAAAGATCACATCTAAATGGAAGTCATTCATACCATCGGTAGAAGAAAAACCTCCGTCGCAAGACTCTACGTCTCTGAAGGAAAAGGCAATATAACGGTCAACAAAAAAAGTTACACCGAATTTTTCCCTACCGCTACCTTGCAATACAAAATTACCCAACCCCTAGCCTTGACCGACAACCAAGGCAACTACGACCTCAAAGTAACCGTCAAAGGAGGTGGTTTCAACGGACAAGCAGAAGCGGTAAGACTTGCCATTTCCAGAGCCTTGTGCAAAATCGACGAAGAGAACAGGGCCGTATTGAAGCCCGAAGGCCTATTGACTCGTGATCCCAGAATGGTGGAACGGAAGAAATTTGGGCAGAAAAAAGCAAGAAAAAAATATCAATTCTCTAAGCGTTAATAATCGCGCATTAGAGCTGATAAGTTCATTTATTTAATATTAATCTGTTGCTTGAACCGCCAAGGCGGGAATTAGTTTAGCATCTAAATAAACCTCCGGTTTATTGCTACTAAAAGGGAACGTAAACTAAAAACTATGGCACAAACCAGCGTAAAAGACCTGCTCTCTGCAGGCGTCCATTTTGGACACCTTACTCGAAAATGGAACCCCAACATGGCGCCCTATATCTATATGGAGCGCAATGGGATCCACATCATCAGCCTCTACAAAACAGTAGCCAAGGTTGAAGAAGCTTCCGAGGCTTTGAAAAAAATTGCAGCCTCCGGCAGAAAAATCCTTTTTGTCGCCACTAAAAAACAAGCCAAAGACATTGTTGCTGAGTCGGCACAAAAAGTAAAAATGCCTTACATCACCGAGCGATGGCCGGGAGGAATGTTGACCAATTTTGTTACCATTCGCAAAGCCGTAAAAAAAATGGGCGCCATAGACCGCATGAAAAAAGACGGCACCTTTGAAACCCTTTCAAAAAAAGAAAAACTACAAGTCGATCGACTCAGGGCTAAATTGGAAAAAAACTTGGGTTCCATCAACGACATGACCCGCTTGCCCGGTGCTTTGTTTGTCGTTGACATCAAAAGAGAGCACATCGCCATCAAAGAAGCGCAAAAATTGAAAATTCCCATTTTTGCCATGGTCGATACCAACTCCGACCCCCGAGACGTGGACTTTGTCATCCCCTCCAACGATGACGCCACCAAATCCATCGATAAGATTGTATCCCTAATGGTCGATGCCATTGCCGAAGGCCTCCAAGAACGCAAAAACGAAAAAGAGGCCGAAATCCTAGAAGAGGATGAATCGGTAGAAGCAACTGCAAAGGCCACAATCGAAGAAGCTCCTGAAGAAGCTACAGCCGAACAAACGGCAGATGCATCCGAAGAAGAAGCACCATCCGAAAGTGACGCAACCGAAGAAGAATAATCAACCTTTACCACAACCCTTCAC
>CAZGUB010000149.1:0-3867 GCA_964528935.1 uncultured Flavobacteriaceae bacterium
CTCTGATAATCCTGAAAAAGCAATTATATCATTAAAAAACGATAGAGAAACTTCTTACAAAGTTTATATCTCCGTTCAAAACGAATTGGTTGCTGCCTATAATGACCTTAGAGACAGGGAGTTTACCCGTTTGTATCCCAACGAGTCCATGACTTTTGTGGAAGCCAACAAAAAATACTCTGACCCCAGAACCTCCCTTGAGGAAAAGGAAAGACTCAATCCGATGTTGGACAAAATTAAGCTGATGTATCCTCAGAAATTATCTGAGGCAGAACCCAGTAAAACAAATTAAAGAAAAACAACATGTCAAAGTTCAAAAAGAAAAAAGGAGGCGATCTGCCCGCAATTTCTACCGCATCCCTACCCGATATTGTTTTTATGCTATTGTTCTTCTTTATGGTAGCTACGGTTATGAGAGACAGCACATTGATGGTCAAAAATCAATTGCCGGCCGCCAATCAAGTACAAAAGTTGGACAAAAAAGATCGTGTTATGTACATCTATGCTGGGGAGCCCTCTAGCCGCTATGCCGACAAGTACGGTACACAAGCCAGAATTCAGCTCAATGATAAATTTGCTTCCGTATCGGAAGTTGCTGCTTTTGTATTGGCCGAGCGTGCTTCCAAAAGACAAGAATTGCAAAATGTACTGACCACTGCACTAAAAGTAGATGGTAATACAAAAATGGGATTGATCAGTGATATTAAGCAAGAACTGAGAAAGGTAAACGCTCTAAAGCTCAATTATACCACTCGTATTGGGGATTACACCCAGAATATCGATTAATGCCCCTGACACATTTCACCAAAAAAAGTGCCTAAGCGGCACTTTTTTTGTACCCATTTTTTCTGAATATTAAATTTGTGTATCGATCTATAATCATGAAATACCCCCTTATAGTTTTTATTATCTTTTATTTCTTCGGAATAACCGCCCGAGCCCAGACAGATTCCTTGTCCACAAAATATAGAGAAGATCAATTTTACATCAGTCTGGCCATGATGTTACAAGATCAAGGCATAGCAGGATTCAAACAAAACGGATTTTCTAACAATTTTCAAATTGGATTTGTGCGTGATTTTCCTCTAAATAAAAATGGCAACATCGCCTTGGGATTGGGATTGGGATATGGATTTAGTAGGCTGACCTCCAACCTAAGCCTAGTAGGAGCGCCTGCCGTTGCAAGACCGATTTTTCTTGTCAACGAAAACGAAAAAAATCGTCAATTCTTCTCCACTATATCATTTCCTATTGCTTTTCGCTGGCGAACTTCTACCCATGACAAAACTGCTTTTTGGCGTATTTATGGGGGTTTAAAGTATAATTTTAATTTTGGCAGCCAATTCCAATCTGCGCTTCCCGAGGTCAATGATTTGGTAGATTATATCCGAAAAAGCAACAGTACTTTATTCCTCTCGGCCGGATATAATACTTGGAATATGTATTTAGAATATGACCTGAATTCGATCTATCGCTCCACATTTGAGTTGGCCGACGGCACTACTCCAAAATTGAGAACCCTGAAAATAGGACTCATTTTTTACCTGTTATAAAGGTCAGATGGATTTTCTGAGTCGTGCCACCGGGAGGTCCAATTGCTCTCTGTATTTGGCAACAGTTCTTCTGGCTACCCTATACCCCTTTTCTTTCAGCAGTGCGGATAAGGCTTGGTCTGCCAAGGGATTTTTTTTATCTTCCTTGGAGATCAATTCCTCTAAAATCTTTTTAATTTCTATGGTAGAAACATCTTCTCCCTCCTCATTTTTCATCCCTTCGGAAAAAAGACTTTTAAGGAGTTTTACCCCGTATGGAGTGTCGATATATTTGCTGTTGGCCACCCTTGAAACGGTCGAAATATCCATGTCGATTTTGTCGGCGATATCTTTGAGAATCATTGGTTTTAGTTTTTGTTCATCTCCGGTAAGAAAAAAAGCACTTTGATATTCTACGATAGCGTTTATCGTCAGCAATAATGTTTGATGTCGCTGTTCTATGGCATCAATAAACCATTTTGCGGCATCTAGTTTTTGTTTTATAAAAAGAACGGCCTCTTGCTGAGATTTGTTTTTGGTGGGAGCTTGTGCATAGCCGGTGAGCATCTCTCTGTAATCGTTAGAGATTCTCAATTCGGGAGCATTTCTTCTGTTGAGACTAATTTTTAATTCACCGTTTTCTATGGTGAGGATAAAATCGGGTACAATATGATTGTTTTGCCTGCTTTCTGAAAGTGCCCCTCCTGGTTTGGGGTTGAGTTTTGAGATTTCGTCAAAAACACCTCTCAATTCGTTCTCTGTGATATGAAAACGATCTTGTAGTTTTTGGTAATGTTTTTTTGAAAACTCTTCGAAGGCAGTATCCACAATTTTTTTGGCCAAACTAACCATGGGTCGATCTCTTTCCTTTCTGGCCAATTGCAACGAAAGGCACTCCTGAAGCGATCGGGCTCCCACTCCCGGTGGATCCAAGGATTGTATTTTTTTTAGTACGGTTTTCAGGGTTTCTTCCGCTACATTTATGTTTTGTGTAAAGGCCAGGTCATCGATTATTTCCTCCTCGGATCTTCTCAGATAGCCACTATTGTCTATGCTTCCGATGAGGAACTCTGCAATGGGGCGTTCGGTTTCGTTGAGAATGAGGCTTTGCAATTGATTCTCCAAATACTCATGGAAGCTAATTCCTCCCGAGAATGGAATGGGGTTGTCTTGATCATCGGCAGAGTGATTTTGGACTTGAATTCTATAATTGGGAATTTCGTCGTCACTCAAATACGCATCGATGTCAATGTCCTCGGTATCAATTTTTTGATCTTCTTGAAAATCGTCGTAGAGTTCGTCTTCCAATTCGCTATCTTCCTGTTCCTTTCCTTTTTCCAAGGCGGGATTTTCTCCTATTTCAGACTGAATGCGTTGCTCCAACTCTAGGGTGGAAAGCTGTATAAGTTTCATCAACTGAATCTGTTGAGGAGACAGTTTTTGAGACAATTTTATTTGGAGCTGTTGCTTTAACATAGGATGAAATTGCTTTCATAAAGATAAAAAAAGTAAACGCAAGTAGTTCAATCAGAAGGATGCGTTTTGTGGGGTTCTGGGAAAAGGAATTACATCGCGGATATTGGTCATGCCGGTGGCAAAAAGTACCAATCGTTCAAAACCCAGTCCGAATCCACTATGTGGGGTGCTTCCAAAACGTCTCAAGTCTAGGTACCACCATAGTTCTTCGGTATCGAGCCCTAGGGCTTCGATTCGTTGTTGTAAAACCTCCAGTCTCTCTTCCCTTTGTGAGCCTCCCACAATTTCGCCAATCCCCGGAAACAAGATGTCCATGGCACGAACGGTTTTCTGATCGTCATTCATGCGCATGTAAAAGGCTTTAATTTTGGCCGGATAATCAAATAGAATTACAGGGGCATTGAAATGTTTTTCTACAAGAAAACGCTCGTGTTCGCTTTGCAAATCGGTACCCCAATCTTCTATCGGATAGCTAAATTTTTTCTTCTTGTTGGGTTTGGAGTTCTTGAGGATTTCTATGGCTTCGGTATAGGAAACCCTTTTGAAGTCATTGTCCACCACAAATTTTATTTTTTCGATCAGACCCATGGGGCTTCTTTGGTGTTGAGGTTTTGTTTTTTCCTCGTTGGCCAATCGTTGATCCAGAAATTCCAGGTCTTTGTGACAATTTTCCAAGGCATAGGTCAAGACGTTTTTGATGAACTCTTCTGCCAGATCCATGTTATTGGTCAGATCGTAAAATGTCATTTCGGGTTCAATCATCCAAAATTCGGCCAAGTGACGGGAGGTGTTGGAGTTTTCTGCTCTAAAAGTGGGGCCAAAAGTGTAAACATTTCCCAAGCCCATAGCATAGGTTACT
>CAZGUB010000150.1:0-3834 GCA_964528935.1 uncultured Flavobacteriaceae bacterium
ATCGGAAGAGCACACGTCTGACTGGAGTTCAGACGTGTGCTCTTCCGATCTATGACGGCGACTACAATTGGTTTTTTTCTTTGCAAAGGTCGGGGAAACCCTTGGTGGTACCCTATAACATTTTTTCCTACACTTTTGCCTGTATGGCCATGGGAAAAATGTATCACATCACCGGAGAAGAAAAGTACAAAACAGCAGTAGATCAAACCTTAAAAAAGATTACCGAAAGGGCTGTAAAACCTAAAGACCAATGGGACAAATCTTGTCCCGGTTCCCGCCCGCTCAAAAACTTTGCCTTGCCCATGATCCTTTGCAACCTATATCACGAATTGGGGTATTTGGTGGCGGAAGAAGAAAAAGAACAACGCACCCATGCTTGTGTAAACGAAATATTTGATCTTTTTTGGGATACCCAGAGAGGTGTCATCCTGGAAAACATTGCTCCCAACGGCGATTTTTCCGATACTTTTGACGGTCGTCTTGTCAATCCCGGTCATGGTTTGGAAGCCATGTGGTTTATTATGGACTTGGGGGTACAGGCGGGGAGAAAAGATTGGATAGACCGCGCAGTGGAAATGGCTCTGTCCATTGTAGAAAAGGGATGGGACGAAAAGCACGGAGGGATTTTTTATTTTTTAGATGCCGAGGGGCATCCGCCGCAACAACTGGAATGGGATCAAAAATTGTGGTGGGTGCATCTGGAAGCCCTCATCTGCTTTTTGAAGGGTTATGAACTGACGGGTTCAAAAGCCTGTTGGAAGTGGTTTGAAAAAATACACCATTATACTTGGGAACGTTTTAGGGATAAAAAAACCGGTGGGGAGTGGTACGGCTACTTGAATCGATTCGGAGAGGTATTGCTACCGCTCAAAGGGGGGAAATGGAAAGGGTGTTTCCATGTACCCCGGGCTTTGTTACAACTTTTTGAGATTTCAAAACAACTTAAAATATGAGTACCAAATTAACCGTTTTAGTATTGGCGATATGCCTTATGGGAGTTTCCTGTGAAAAAACTTCCATGGAGACAGACGTATTGATCGTCGGAGGTAGTGCCAGTGGCGTAGCGGCGGGATTGTCGGCTGCCAGACAAGGGGTAAATACCATGCTTTTTGAAGAAGGTCCATGGTTGGGCGGTATGCTGACTGCTGCCGGGGTGAGTGCCGTGGACGGAAATACCAAATTGCCCTCCGGAATTTGGGGAGAATTCAGGGACAGTTTGATTGCACACTACGGCAGCAAAAAAGCCTTAAAAACCGGTTGGGTGAGTAACCACCTTTTTGAACCCTCAGTGGGAAACCGCATTTTCCGGAATATGACTAAAAACGAGGAGATACTAAAACCCTTTTTTGGGACTGAAGTTACCGGAATCGAAAAGACAGACCAAGGTTGGAAAATTGATGCCAAAAGCGATAAACAGACATTTACCATAAAGGCTAAGATTGTCATTGATGCCACAGAGTTGGGAGATATTGCGGCAAAAGTGGGCGTTCCTTATCATATAGGAATGGACAGCAGGGCGACCTTTGACGAGGACATTGCTCCGGCGGAAGAAAACGACATCATCCAAGATCTGACCTATGTGATGATTTTGGAAGATTATGGAAAAGACATGACCATCGAAAAACCCCAAGGGTATGACCCAGAAGTTTTTTACTGTGCAAGTGAAAGCGATGATTGTGATAAGGGTGAAAAAATGAACAGAACCCTGTGGCCCAAAGACAGCCTGTTGAGCTATGGTCGTTTGCCCAACGGTAAAGTGATGATCAATTGGCCTATCAACGGCAATGATTATTATGTCAATGCAATAGAACAAACTCCGGCGGAGCGAAAAAAATCCTTTGAAAAAGCCAAGCTAAAATCTTTACAGTTTTTGTATTACTTACAGACCGAATTGGGCTTTAATACTTATGGTCTTGCACAAGATGAATTTCCCACCGCCGACCATTTTCCGCTGATTCCCTATCACCGAGAATCCAGACGCATAGAGGGCATGACCACCCTGACAGTCAATCATATTGCCAAGCCTTATGACCAAGAGCAGGCACTTTACAGAACGGGAATCGCCGTGGGGGACTATCCCGTGGACCACCACCACGCCAGCCACCCCGATGCTGAAAACCTGCCGGAACTTCATTTTTACCCTGTTCCTTCTTACAATGTCCCCATGGGATGTTTGCTTCCAAAAAACATCGACCATTTTATCGTGGCGGAAAAGTCGATATCTGTGACCAATATTGCCAATGGTACGACCCGCTTGCAACCGGTGGTTTTACAAATAGGTCAGGCGGCAGGGGTCATTGCGGCTTTGAGTGTCAAAGAAAAGCTGTCTCCGGCAGCGGTGAGCGTAAGAAAAGTACAAAGCCAATTATTGGATCAGGGAAGCTATCTTTTGCCTTATTTGGACGTTGTCAAAAACCACCCTCGTTTTAAACCCTATCAGAGAATTGGGGCCACAGGGATTTTAAAAGGTACCGGAATGAACGTGGGTTGGGAAAATCAAACTTGGTTTTTTTCGAAAAAAAAGATGACCCAAGAGGACATGAACCATGCCCTATCAGAAATGCGTCGCTTTGGAAATATGACACCTCCAAAATCGCTTCAAAACAAAGATATGATGGTTTGGTTTCGGGAATTGTATGCTCGGTTGAAACCCGGGAAAACCGCCCCGAATTGGATAAGAAATTGGGATTCCATAAAAGAATTTTTGGACGTAGAAATTTCCCCAAACGAAGTGATTAGTCGTGGAGATTTTGCCCTGCTTTTGGATGCTTTGGTAGATCCTTTTCAGCGTTATCCGATAACTATTTTTGGAGAATTTAAAAATAAGTAACGATTATGATTTCGTACTTTTAACCAAATTGATCAAATGTCAAAAAACGAACAAAGACGACAGGCCTTGGTATACCATGCCAAGCCCCAACCCGGTAAAACCGCCGTTGTTCCTACCAAAAGCTATCGCACCCAAAGGGATCTGGCTTTGGCCTACTCTCCCGGAGTAGCCATCCCCTGCCAAGAAATTGAGAAAGAGTTGGAAAATGTCTATAAATACACCAACAAAGGCAATCTGGTCGCCGTAATTTCCAACGGCACGGCCGTGTTGGGATTGGGAGACATCGGCCCCGAAGCCTCCAAACCCGTCATGGAGGGTAAAGCCTTGCTGTTTAAAATTTTTGCCGACATAGACGTTTTCGATATTGAAATCAACGAAAAAGACCCCGAAAAATTCATCCAAACCGTAAAAGCCATTGCCCCTACATTTGGCGGTATTAATCTCGAGGACATCAAGGCTCCCGAAGCTTTTGAGATCGAAAACCGTCTCAAGGCCGAATTGGACATCCCACTGATGCACGACGACCAACACGGAACGGCCATTATCTCTTGTGCTGCATTGATCAACGCCTTGGAATTGAGTAATAAAAAAATTGGCGAAGTCAAGATCGTCATTTCCGGAGCCGGAGCGGCGGCCATCTCTTGCACCCGTCTATACCAAGCTTTTGGTGCCAAAAAAGAAAATATTGTCATGCTGGACAGCCAAGGGGTCATCCGAAAATCCCGTCCTCAGCTTAGCAGCCAGAAGGCCGAATTTGCCACCAACCGAGAAATCGACACCCTGGCCGAGGCCATGGATGGAGCCGATGTTTTTATCGGCCTGTCACAACCCAATATAGTGGATCAAAAAATGCTTCGCTCCATGGCCCAAGACCCCATCGTTTTTGCCATGGCCAACCCCACCCCCGAAATTGATTACGATTTGGCTTGCCAAACCAGAGACGACATCATCATGGCCACCGGTCGCTCCGACCACCCCAATCAGGTCAATAATGTGCTGGGATT
>CAZGUB010000151.1:0-3819 GCA_964528935.1 uncultured Flavobacteriaceae bacterium
CTGATTGAAGCTGTCCCGATTGATCTCGGTATCGTTAAGCAGGTTGGTAGCGCTGACCTCAAATTCCCACTTGGAACCTTTTTGGCGGTAGGACAAATCGGCCTCCAAAAAACGATATTCGTTTAGCGTTTGCGATTCATTGCGGTAATTATTGAAGGTGTATTCTGCATTAAAAACAAAACTATCAAAGAAATAGGCATCTAACCTTAGGTAGGGCGCATCAGTAAAAAATCGGCTGTCCACGCCACCGGTTTTATAATCTCTTACACTATAGGAATACCCTACCTCTATATTGGGGTTGGTTCTGAAATTGGTCGCAAGATTCACCCGATATTGTTGGGTAAAATTGATGGACTCCGTGGGTTGGTTGTTGATTACGTTGTTGAAATCACTGTAGTTGTAGTTTACACTCAACCCCCCTTTTAGGTTTTTGGATCTTTTATCTATTCTGCCGGACGCCGCATAGGTAGCCCTGGGAAAATTGGAATTACTGGCCGATCTCACACTATTGATTCCTGAGACCACTGTAGTGTTTTGTATGGCATTGTCGCGAACTGAATAACTTAAGTTGGTAAAAATATTTGTAAAATTAAAAATATTGATGCTTTGATAATTCAAGTTCACACTGTCAAAAAATGCGGCCTCGAGATTGGGATTTCCTTGAAAAAAGGAGTTGTAGTTGCTAAAAACATAACCCTCGGCCAAGTTGTTTATATCGGTAAATTGTCTGGTAGAGCGATACACCAAACGCAAAGTTTCCGAATCCTTGAATTTGACCAACACCCTAAAATCGGGGCGTAGAAAAACAAAATTGTCTATCGTGGCGGTACCCAACTGACGGGTATCCGTCTGGTAGGCATGGACGGTAAGCCCCGGATCAAAAGTAAAAATACCCGATATGAATCGGTAATGTACCGCAGCGTAGGCATCTCTGAAATGAAAAGCCACATCGTTGTTCAATCGATCCTCCGAAAAGTAAAGATTGGTATTATTGTCCAAAATCTGAAAAATTGAGGAATCAAAATCCTGTCTGACATCGGTCATCCCCACGGTAAAATTCAAATTGGCCTGAGGTGAGAGGATGTGATAGTAGTCCAATTTTCCTTCCATCTTCTCGGTTTTGGCATTGCGATCTTGATTGATATTAAAATTTTGTTGGTCTAAATTTAAGTTCAACAATCCACCAAATGGCTGAAATTGTTTGATGGCACGATAAAAAGGATCTTCGCTCTGTGAGAGATGTTGCAGTTCCAGAGAAAAAATATGATCCTCATTGTGGGTGTAGTAAAGCCTGAGTTCCTGATTGATCGAAAAAGGAGATTGATTCCTATACTGAGAAATCTGTTCGGGTACCCGAGCCCCTTGTCGTCCGGAAACGGTCGTCAAATCTACCACCTCGTTCTGACGAGAGGTTTTGAAAAGCAGATTGTACTCGGACTGCAAATTTTCGCTGGGGTTGTAGGCCGTGGTAAACTTGTAGAGCTGTTGCTCATTTTCCTGAGCAGTAGACTCCGAGGTCTCCTCAACCTCATTGGAAACGGTATAGGTCCTACGGTTCTTTTCCTCCAGCAAATTGTTGGCTTTGGCATAGATGGCAAAACCACTAAATTCCAATGCCTGAGAGGGAGAAAAACTAAAATTGTAGGCCCCAAACTGGGAGTCTATAGATTTGGCTCGATTGTTCTGCAAATTGGTTATTCCCGCATTGTCGGAACTGATGTTGATAGAGGTTCCCGTTCTGGCGTTCAGATTATTGAATCCCCCGCCAAAGCGGTAAAAATCTCTTCTACTTAGGGGAGGCTCTCCGATATTGTTACTGTTTCCCAACAAATTCATACTCAAGTCCTTGGAATAATAAAAGATTTTGGGAGCAGCAATAAATCGATTTTCGTTGCCGATTCCTCCACCCAACTCACCAAACCAAAACTTGTCTTTTCCGCTTTTTAGGCTGATGTTGATCGCAACATTGTCCTCATTGTTGGTTACACTTCTCAACTGGTTGACTTCAGAAAAATTTCTCAAAACCTCCACTTTTCCAACCGCATTGGCAGGCAAATTTTGAGTAGCCAATTTGGAATCCCCATCAAAAAAATCCTTGCCTTCCACCGTTATTTTGGTCACTTCCTTACCTTCTACTTCGATTCGCCCCTCCTCATTGACCTCTATTCCGGGTAGGTTTTTCAACACATCTTCGAGCTTTCGCTCAGACCCCGTATTGAAAGAGTCTGCGTTGTACACGATGGTATCGCCTTTGATGGTAACCGGCATTTCATAGACCAACTCCACCTCATCCAATGATTCTGCCTGTTCTTCCAAAACAAAATTTTTCTTCAGGTGCTCGGATTCATTCAGTACAAAAGCAATTTCCTTATACCCGATAAAAGATATTTTTACATCATAATTGTTGTTTTTCTTAAGTGTTATGCGGTAAAAACCCACTTCGTTGGAAATCCCAAACCCATCGAGTATTTGGGATTCTTTTTCGACGGCTACGATATTGGCGCCCATAATGGTATTCCCTTGTTCATCCGTAATGATTCCCTCAAGGTCAATATTCTGTGCCATACCGATGACTGCAGAAAGCATCAAGCACAGCGATAAAAATGTTTTTTTCAATGATTTTTAAATTTATAATTATCGTCCTCTAGGACCGCCGCCCCCTCTTCTGTTGCGCTGAAACATTTCTCGCATTTCAGCAATCTTGTCCCTTCTTATTTTTTCGTATTCTTCTGCACCGACCACGGATCCTTTGGATGGGGTTTTAATTTTAATCTTTTCTTTGGGATTTATGACCACTTTGGTACACAACATGGTGGTGATTCCATCGCTGACTTCCAAAATCAGTCCCGGTAGACCTCCGTGTTTGGCTGGACCCGTCGAAACTGGAATCTGGGGGGTAAACCATGCCGTGATGGTCACGGTTTTCATCGCGGGCTCTCGGTTCTCCTCGTTATCACTTTGCCGCCCAAACTGAAAAACCTGCTGAGCTACCTCTTGGTTCAGGGTAGCTTTGTAAACGATATAATTCCCAATTTTTTTGGATTCTCCGCTCAGGACCCACTTGGGTTGTGGTAGAGTGTCTTTGATCAAAAAAAACTTACCAAAAAGCTCAACCTGATTGATGTATGTTTTGGTTGCCAGCTCTTTGTACAATATACCCTGTATGGGGTTCATAAAAGACATAAAATTGAATCTCGAATCTCCTCCACCCACATCAAGGCGTTGTTCTTCGTAAAATAAAGAACCCGTGCGGTCAAAATCAAGTTCAAAGTTTTTTTCCAGATTGGCTTTCATCCTTTCCAAAATTCGTTGTCGACGTTCGGGAGGCATATCACTGCCAAAATTGTCATTGACTTTGGTTTTGGACATATAGTAAGCTTTACCTTGAAAGTCCTGTCCCAGAGCGCAGAGCGATGCAGTAAAAATCAGTGAGGATAATATTATTTTTTTCATGTGTATTTTCTCAATTGTGTTTAGACTAAAAATTTTTGATAGGGTTTAATTCATAATTTTTTTAGAAATTGGCAAAATGCAAAAAAAACAATATTTACAGAATCTACTTCAGCTCAATCTTGCCGTTTTAATGATCAGCACCTCGGGCACCTTGGGGAGATATATCGACCTGCCTGTTTTTTTAATCATCGCACTAAGAGCATCAATAGGCGGAATATTTCTTTACCTGTTTTGTCGATGGAAAAAAATGAGCTTTAAAATCCAGAAAAAAGACAGGCATACCGTACTGTTCAGCGGGCTACTGATGGGACTGCATTGGATTACCTATTTTACCGCATTAAAACTTTCGAGTGTCGCCATCGGCAT
>CAZGUB010000152.1:0-3809 GCA_964528935.1 uncultured Flavobacteriaceae bacterium
TACCACTAAGATCTCCTGATGGAACTTGATTACAACTTATAAAAAAGATTGCTGGGAGTAGTAATAAATACTTTCTCATTATAATTGATTTATGGTTAATAATACCTCTAAGATATGGAGAATGGGATTAAAAGAAAAACCCTCCGCTTGAGAGGGCATTGTTTATCTACTTAATTCATCAATATACGGAACATAATCAGCTGGTAATCAAAAAAACTTTTTATTAGTTTTTTTAAATCAACTTTGTTAGTAAAGAAATAAAGTTGGTGTGATTTCTAATGAAATAATCTGCCATTGTTTTTTTTATTCCAACTTTAATTTTGTAAACCTCAGAGGGAAGATTCATAAACATATTTTCGTCAGTTACATCATCACCTGCAACAAGCACAAAATCATAATTTTTAGAATTGAAAATATCCAAGGCAACAATACCTTTATTAATATTAGCAGGGACAATTTCTAAAACTTTATTACCATCTAAGAGAGTTAGCTCGTTGGGCAATAGACTTGAAAGAACTGTTTTAAGTTCAACTGATCTCTTAATGCCCAACTCAGGATCTGCCTTACGGTAATGCCATACCAAGGAATTTTTTTTGTTCTCAATAAATGTTCCGGGAGTATTATCTGTAAATGTGTCTAACACCGGTAGCAAGTGATCTTTCCAATCACTACTTATACCTTTTTTCTCTATCCAATCAGAAGAAGGTTTCTTTAAAAACAGGCCATGTTCTGCAACTAAAGTGATATTCAGATGAGCAAAATGTTGTTCCAAGAACTCGTTGGGGCGACCACTAATTATTACTATATCTATTCCTTTCTTTTCACTTAGATTAACCAATAATTTTAATAAATTTTCTGTAGGCACGGCTTTATTTGGATTTTCGTTAAAACCTACCAATGTTCCATCGTAATCTAATAGTAATAATTTATTTTTTGCATCACTAAATTCCTTGATTATTTTGGAAGAAATAGCCTTATCAATTAGTTGTATCCGTGTATTAGATTCTTTTTTAGCAATTTCATTAAGAGCATTCATAAAATTTGAGGACCATTTATTAATATCATATCGTCGAATTCTTTTCCTCAAAATATAGTTTCGTTCTTTCTGTTCCTTTAACGGCATTTCAATTGCGGATTTTATAGATTGAGCTAATTGTTCGATGTCATAAGGATTAACTAATAAAGCTTGGGGTAATTCTTTTGAAGAGCCTGCCAATTCACTTAATATTAGGACACCATCATTATCAACTCGAGATGCAAGGTATTCTTTGGCTACAAGATTCATCCCATCTCTCAGAGGAGTAATCATCGCAATATCAGAAGAAACATAAAGATCTATAAGGTTTTCAAAATGCATTGAACGGTAATAATACCAAACCGGTGTCCAGTTGACTGATGCAAATTTTCCATTAATTCGCCCAACAACCTCATCAGTTTGTCTCTTTAATTGTTTGTAGTGCGACACTTTTGATCTTGAAGGTACTGCCAGCATTACCAAGCGGATTTTATCATGATATTCTGGATAGGTATCTAAAAATCTTTCAAAAGCGAGTAGTCGATTAACTACTCCCTTGGTATAATCTAAACGATCAATAGATAAAATTAATTTTCCTTTATTATCTAATTTATGAGTGTTAATTTGCTTTTTCAATTCTGATTCCTCAAAAGAATTATTCTTCAAATTTTCAATTGCTGATCCTTCAAATTTTTTATAATCAATTCCCATTGGAAATGTATTAACTACTATTTCACGACCATTGTGCTGTATAATGTTAAAATTGACATCAAAGTTTAGTATTCGCTTTACTGAACTCAAAAAGTGTCTTTCATAATCATAAGTATGAAAGCCTATTAAATCTGATCCTAACATTCCATTAAGCAAGCATTCTCTTTCTGGAAAAATCCTAAAAATTTCAAAAGATGGAAATGGAATATGCAAAAAGAACCCAATGGTTACCTCTGGTTTTATCTGTTTAATCATCTGAGGACACAACATCAATTGATAATCATGAATCCATATAATTTCACCACCTGTAATAACTTCTAAAACTGAATTGGCAAATTTTTGATTAACCTGTATATAATATTCCCATTGCTTGTTGTCAAACTGATGGTATTCTATGAAATAATGGAATAAAGGCCAAAGACACTTATTCGAAAAACCAAAATAAAAATTATCCAATTCATCTTCATTTAAAAAAACTGGATGATATTGATTCTTAGCTAAATTTTGTGTTATTTTATTTTTACTTTTTTTATCAAGTAAGTCTGAACTTATTCCTGGCCATCCTACCCATAAAGAATCTCCTTCTTGGTGAACAGATTTCATACCAGTAGCTAAGCCTCCACTCGTAGATGTAAATGACCAGGAATCATCGCCCTTTTGAGCTTGTACAGGCAGTCGGTTAGATACAATAATGTTTTTTGGCATGACTAATAAATAAAGTTCATGATTCTCAATTTAAAATAAAAAAAAATGAAGGTGTTAATTAGTATCATCAGAAATTTAAAAAATTCGGAATTACAAAAATTAGATAGGTTTAATGTGAATTCGTCATAAATAAGGCTTTTTTTAATTAATATTAATTATCACGAGATTTTGACAATGTCAAGGTTATATCCAAACGGGAATTTTTGCCATCTTTGAGTTAACAATTTAATTTATATCAAAGTAGTAGACAATAATTTATCTTATGAGTTCAACAAAAAATATGAATTTTGGAATAATTGGAAATTGTAAATCTGCTGCCTTGATCAATGATTACGGATCAATTGAGTGGTGTTGCCTTCCAAAATTTGACTCACCATCTATATTTGCCAAAATTCTTGACAAGGACAAAGGAGGAAGCTTTGAATTGATTACCGAATCAAAATTTGAAATCTATCAGAAATATTATGGTAACACTTGCATTCTTTCAACTTATTTTGAAAGTAAAGATGAAGCCTTTGAAATAATCGATTTTATGCCTCGTTTTCAGATGGAAAATGGACAGTATTATGCTCCACCAGAGTTAATCCGTATTATTAAACCTCTAAAAGGAAACCCAAAATTTAAAATCAAATATGATCCGCGTTTAGAATATGCTCAAGGATTAACAACTCATAGGACAAAATACAATGCGATAGTAAGTGAGGTTGATATCCCTTCACACGATAGTTTATTTTTATATACTAACGTGAATCAAAAATCTGTTCTCAAAAAAGAAAAAGTAACTTTAGAGCATGCCTTATTTTTTTCAATTTCATATAATGAAAAACTACAACTTCCTTCCCTTTCAAATTGTTTATTAGATTTTGAGCGTACCAAGGTATATTGGCTGAATTGGTGCGCAAAGACATCTGTCTTTGAAAAATATAACGACCTGATTAAAAGAAGTGCTATGACTTTAAAACTTATGTCATATGATAAAACTGGAGCTATTTTAGCAGCAGTAACTACATCTCTTCCGGAAACTATAGGTGAAATCCGAAATTGGGACTATCGTTTTTGTTGGATTAGAGATGCGTCTATGGTTATTCGGGTGATTTCAAAATTAGGACACAAGCGCATAGTTAAAAATTTTATCAATTACATAATTGAATTGATTCCGGATAAGGAAAAAAAGCTTCAAATCATGTATGGAATCAATGGGGAAGAGATTTTGACTGAAAAAATACTTGATCACTTATCAGGATACGAAAATTCAAAACCTGTTCGAATTGGTAATGCTGCGTACTCTCAAAAACAAAATGATATTTATGGAATTCTAATGGATGCTATACATGCAGAAATGAAAGAATTTCCTTCTGATTTTGAACGCTCTGAAGAA
>CAZGUB010000153.1:0-3760 GCA_964528935.1 uncultured Flavobacteriaceae bacterium
TGAAAATTTGATTCCCAAATGCTCGAGTACATTGCTGGATCCGCATCCGGAGGAGACACCGTAATTGCCGTGTTTGGCCACCTTGATTTCGGCACCGGCGGTTACAAAAGAGGCCAAAGTGGAAATGTTGAAGGTGTCTTTGCCGTCGCCTCCTGTTCCACAGAGGTCTATGGGCGAAAATTCACTCAGGTCGACAGCCAAGCAAAGTTTTTGGAGGGCGGTTCTGAAACCTCCCAACTCCTCTAGGGTTATGGGACGCATCATGAATACGGTCAAGAACGCCGCGATTTGGCTGGGATTGTATTGTCCCTCGGCGATGCCGGTGAGTATGTTTTCGGCTTCGTTGCGGTCTAGGGTTTGGTGTTGCGTCAGTCGGTCGAGAGTGGCTTTCATTGGTCAGCTGTTGATCCAGTTTTCAAGTATTTTTTTTCCGTAGGGGGTGAGTATGGATTCGGGGTGAAATTGTACGGCTCTGATGTTGAGGTTTTTGTGCCTGAGGGACATCAATTGTTGGTTGTTGTCGAAGGAGGTGGCGACCAGTTCATCGGGCAAAGGGGTTTGGACGACCCAAGAGTGATAGCGGCCCACCTCGAAGGTTTTAGGGAGGTCTTTGAAGAGCAGATCCGGTTCTGTAACAGTTATGGGGGTGGCCACGCCGTGGTAGACGGTATCTAGGTTGGAGAGTTGTGCACCAAAAACCTCGCCTATGGCTTGCTGTCCCAGACAGACCCCCAGTATTTTTTTGGTGGCGGCGTATTTTTTTATGGTGGCCTTCAACAAGCCGGCTTCGTCCGGTATGCCCGGGCCGGGAGATAGCAGGAGGTACTCGAAAGATTCCGGCTCGGAAAGGTCGAACTGGTCGTTGCGTCTTACGGTGAGATCGGCTCCTAATTCTGCCAAATAGTTTACTAGATTGAAGGTAAATGAATCGTAATTGTCGACGACAAATATTTTTTTCATTTGTTTAAAATTATGTAAGTTGTTGGTAATGATAGTTTATCATGTCGGTGGGTATTGGTCTTTACCGTGTTAAATCCCCATTATGGGCTTTCATGCGTTTAGTTTTTCAGCCAAGGTCAGTGCTTTGTCTAGGGCCCCCAGTTTGTTGTATATTTCTTGTAGTTCGTTTTCGGGGACTGATTTGGAAACTATCCCTGCGCCTGCCTGATAGTGGAGTTGTTGGTTTTTGCTCATAAAAGAACGGATCACGATGCAATGGTTAAAATTGCCTTCGAAATCCATGTAACCCAAGGCACCACCGTAGGCGTTGCGCGCGATGTTTTCGTATCGATCAATGAGTTGTAAGGCCTTGTGTTTGGGAGCACCGCTAAGGGTTCCGGCGGGAAAAGTATCGGCCACAACTTGGAAGGTGGGAGCTTTGGGTTTTAGAAATCCGGTGACTTTGGATACCAGGTGGATGACGTGAGAGAAAAATTGAATTTCTCGGTTTTTTTCGACCACTACTCCCTTTCCATTTCGACTGAGGTCGTTTCTGGCCAGATCGACGAGCATCACATGTTCGCTGTTTTCTTTGGGGTCGGCAGCCAATCGCTCTGCCGAAGCCCGATCCTCGTCGTCGTTTCCGGTGCGTTTGAAGGTTCCTGCTATGGGGTGTATTTCTGCTTTGCCGTCTTGAACTACCAGTTGTGCTTCGGGCGAACTGCCAAAGATCTTAAAATCGCCATAGTCGAAAAAGAACAAATAGGGGGAGGGGTTGACCGACCGCAGGGTACGGTAAACGTTGAACTCGTCTCCGTTAAAACCTTGTGAAAAACGGCGTGACAACACCAGTTGGAAAACATCACCACGAAAACAATGTTCTTTGGCTTTTTTTACCATATCGATGAATTGTGCATCGGTAAGGTTGGAGATTTTGTCTCCTTTTTTTTGAAAAGTAAAAGAGGTGATGGGCGATTTTTTGATGATCTGTGCGATCTCCTCCAGGTTATCACTCCCGTCCAAGCTGTGGCAAAACAGATGAGCCTCATGGTTAAACAAGCTGATGGCAATGATGTTCTGATAAACGGAATATTGTATGTCGGGCAGATCGAGGTTGCTTTTGCTGTCATCGAGTTGCAGGGCGTCGAAATGGGTCACTGCCTCGTGGGCAATGAAACCAAACAAGCCGTTGGTGACAAATTTGAAGGGGAATTTTTTGGATTCAAATTGCAGGGCAAAAGATTGGATCAGCGAGGGGACATGGTCTTGCCGTGTCAATATGCGTCGTTCTTCGCTTTCATCGGGATAACGGTACCGGATGCTTCCTTTTGCAATGCTAATGGTGGCGATGGGGTGACAACAGATGTAGGAAAAATTATTGGCCCGCGCATCGTAGTCACTACTCTCCAACAATAGGCTGTGGGGAAATCTATCCCTTATTTTTAGGTATACACTGACGGGTGTGAGGGTGTCTGCCAGTATTTTTTGGTGGGTCGTATGCAGTTGAAACCTTTTGCTCATGAGTGGCTGGGGGTTTGTGTTGACGAAAATTTAAAAGTACTCATGGGAGTATTTGTAAGTTTTAAAATTAAAAAAGGCCTGTCGTGATGACAAGCCTTTGGTATGGAAATAGCAGGATCACGAATTGTTTATAACAGTTCGTTCCACCAGCAGTTTATCAATGTTTTAAATTTCATAGGACAAATATAAATGAAAAAACTTTATTTCCACTTTGTGTTTTTTAATTTTTGAGGGCGAGGGCGACCTCCATTTTGATCTCGTCGAGGATCAGTTTGTCTCCAAGGTTTTCGAAAAAGGAGCCGGAGCGAAAGCGAACATCATATTTTGCTCTGTCGAAGGTGAGTGCTGCCGTAGCGGTGTTATTGTCTCCCATTTCTATAGTAAACTCTACGGGGTGTTTGATGCCTTTGATGGTCAAATCCCCCACCAAGGTTTGGGTTTTGCCTTGGGCTTTTCCTTTTTGAGTAATTTTTAAAACCGCTTCGGGGTGTTTGTCCACGCTAAAAAAGTCGTCGGACTTGAGGTGACCTTCGAGTTTGGTTTTGCCGCCTCCGCTGAGGTCGACCACATCGAGGGAGTTCATGTCTACAACAAACATACCCCCGCTAATAATGCCATCTTGGAGGCTGAGTTCGGCGGTTTTGAATTTTAGATCCCCGAAATGGGTTTTACCGGTAATGTCTTGCCCATACCATTGGATGTTGCTTTGTTGGGTGTCTACATTAAGTGATTGGGCTTGCGCAACGGCCAAGCCAAATAGAAGGAGGCCGGTAGCGGCCAATTGTTGAATTGTTTTCATGAGGTTGAGATTAGTATTAATGGTTTAAAGTAATTTTATTGATCAGATTGCGCAGGTTTTTTTGTTCTTCATAAGAAAGTGGGCTGAGGATTTCTGCCTCTGTGTTTTCTATTTTTTTATCGAGTTCACGGAGCAGTTCCAGCCCTTTGGAAGTGATAAAAACTTCTATTTTTCTGCGGTTTTGCTCGCAAATTTTTCGCTCTACCAGCCCTTTATCGATCAACTTGTCGATCAGCCGGGTGGTATTGCTCATTTTGTGGATCATTCTGGCTTGGACGGTTTTGAGGTTGGCGGGTTTTCCATTTCGTCCCCTGAGGATTCTCAGTACGTTAAATTGCTGTAAGGAAATGTCGATAGATTTGAGGGTGTTTCCCAAAAATTCTTCTGCTTTGTTTCCCGCTTTAAGCAGTCCAACCACAGTATTTTTTGCCAATTCCAGCGATTCCATTTTTGTATATACAAATTTTGTATCTACAAATATAAAAAATATTCTCTATCCAA
>CAZGUB010000154.1:0-3734 GCA_964528935.1 uncultured Flavobacteriaceae bacterium
CGTATCACCACCTCCATATACGAGGCTTTGCGATCTACTGCAGACATCCAAGACAATCGTCAGCTTTACTATTAGCCGAGAACCATTTCATCGTATTTTAGAACGGTGGAATACCCTCTTTTTTGAAAGTATTTTTGGGTCTGTTCGTCTCCCCCCGCAGCCAAGACAAAGTCTCCCCCCCAGGCTCCCAAGCTTTTGAGGGTTCCCGGAAAATCGGCAAACCGACTTTTTTGTACCGGTTCTATGCCTAAAATATCTCCCAAATATCTTTCGTGCTCCGAGAGGATTTCCTCAAATTCTTTGAGTTCATTTGTCCGTGTCATGGCACGCGTCAATTGCGAAACATGGGTGATTTGCGCCGCCGTGGTTTTGTGTCGGTCAAACTGCGCTATGGCCGCCCTGCTATTTTTCTTTTGGTTGAGGTACACAAAAAACAAATGGCTTTTGAAGGGAGGATCAAAAATGCAATTTTCCACCCTTGGACCAGTTTTTTGTTTTTGATAGATCAGAGGGCCACTGGCTTGAGTACAAGCCAGGTCGTAGCCGCTTCCTCCAAAACTATTTTTCAAGAGTTGGTAGGCATCGGTCTGGGACCATAGTGCCAGATTGGAAATCAAGGTAGAGGAACTGCCCAAACCCCAAAAACGATCAAATTCCAAGCGAGTAGTTACCTTCCCCCCCCGGTGGACCAAAAAGCTTTTTTTTTGACCCCTAATGGCCTTGAGAATCTGTGACAGTCGTTTGGCGGTCTCGGAATCATTGGTTTCAATAGGACTAAAACTTGTGGTGTCAAAACGAGCAAAAAACCAGATTTGGTTTTTGGAATCCCAACTTTCCCATTCAAGATCTTTGGAGTCGAGGGATTCGAAAGTCATGGATTGTCCCATTTTGCATGGTATAGCCAATGCTTCAGCCCCTCTCAACACCAAGTATTCTCCCGAGAGCAACAACTTTCCGTGGCTGTAGTATTTTGTTTTCAAATCAAGGATTAGATTTTAAGAAATCAGCCACCGCACGATAGCTTACGGTATGGTTTTTAAAAAAATCCAAAGCTTTTTTCTTTTGAATCTCGGTGGCGTTTTGCTGATTCAGCATATTGAACAAGTGCATCTTCATGTGTCCCTTTTGGATCCCAGAGGTGACGAGTGATTTTACGGCGGCAAAATTTTGAGCCAGACCGGCTACTGCAACAATTTCCATTAATTGTTGTGCATTGGGATGCCCCAGCAATTCTAAGGACCATTTGACCATGGGATGCAGTTGGGTAAGTCCACCTACGGTCCCCAGTGCCAGAGGCAGCGTGATTTCAAAAACAAAATCTTCCCCCTGCAGATAGGCGTGGCTCAATCCGCGATATATCCCATCTCTTGCGGCGTAGGCATGGACGCCGGCTTCGATGGCCCTAAAGTCATTTCCGGTTGCAATCACCACCGCATCCACACCATTCATGATGCCCTTGTTGTGGGTCACGGCCCGGTAGGGTTCCTGCTGTGCAATGGCGACTGCCTGAATGAATTTTTGTGCAAAAGACCTGCCCGACATTCCGGGTTCGGCAAGCTTTTCTATCGCACAACGCACTTGGGCTTTGACCAAGCAATTCGGAACATAGTTTGACAGTATGCTCATGATTACCTCTAGAGATCGTTTTTCCCTTATAAAAGCCTGATCTTCTGCGGCAAGGGTTTGCAGCTTTTTGGCCATTTGTTCCAAACAAGAATTGATAAAGTTGGCCCCCATGGAATCGGCAGTATCAAAGCTGAGGTGTAGCTGATAATAGTTTTCGATCAAATGGGTTTTGTCCTTCAATAGTACTGCAGAAATTCCACCACCGCGTTTTCTCATGTTGGCAGTGAGGTCTTGGGTACTGTCCAAAAGTGTTTGTCGGTGATCATTGAAAAAAGCCTCCATCTGTCTTGGGGTGCCATCGAACAAAAAATGAATTTGCCCAATTTTTTCCAACCCCAAAATTTGGGCTTTAAACCCACCCCTAGAGGCCCAAAACTTTGCCGCCTTTCCGGCTGCCGCCACCACAGAACTCTCTTCGATGGCCATTGGAAGGGTATGGGTTTTACCGTTGATGACAAAATTGGGGGCTACACCGAGAGGGAGGTAGTAGTTGGCGATAGCATTTTCGATAAATTCGTCATGGCGTTTTTGAAGATTACCATCGGAGTGATTATAAGGGCTTAGCCTTGCTTTGGCCAAAGCAGCATCATCAAAATGCATTTTTGTAATCCAATCAATTTTTTCTTCTTTAGACAGCTTGGAAAAGCCTTCGATTTTCCCGGACATGGTATAATGTTCAAATCAAGGTAAAGATACAGGATTCTTGGCGTTATTTTTGCCGTAATGTTTTGAGAATCACATCGCGGTGATTCTTCTGGAAAATGAGTAACTTTAAAATCTAAAACACAATTTATGGCTGTTGATACAGCGCGTTTGCCGCAACAAAAGACCCTATTGGGTCACCCTGCAGGATTATTTGTTTTGTTCTTTACTGAGCTTTGGGAGCGTTTTTCTTATTATGGAATGCGGGCCTTGTTTACCATTTTTTTGGTGGCCGAAACCACCGACCAGAACCCCGGCTTTGGGTGGACCAACGAAGAAGCGATTTGGCTCTATGGTTGGTATACCATGCTGGTCTATATCGCAGCCATTCCGGGAGGATGGATCGCCGACAACTTTTTGGGTCAAAAAAAGACCGTTATGCTGGGTGGCTTACTGCTCTGTGTTGGACATGGGATTTTGGCCTTCGACAGCGAGTGGAGTTTTTATACGGGTTGTGCTTTTATCATTTTGGGCGTGGGTGGACTCAAGCCCAATATTTCCAGTATGGTGGGAGGACTTTATCCAAAAGGAGATGAGCGCAGAGATTTGGGCTTTTATATTTTTTATATGGGTATCAACTTGGGGGCATTTTTGGCACCACTTTTTTGTGGATGGGTAGGCGAAACCTACAATTGGCATTATGGATTTGGCTTGGCCGCTTTGGGGATGTTGATCGGCCAAATTACGTATTTTTTTGGTCAAAAATATCTGGTGGGCGTGGGTGAACTGAAACATAAGTCGCCACAACAACAAAAAGATTTGAGAGATAAAAAACTGACCCCCCAAGAACGGGACAGAATTAAGGTATTGTTGCTTTCGTTTTTGATGATCATCGTTTTTTGGGGAGCTTTTGAGCAAGCCGGTGGATTGATGAATTTGTATGCCAAGCAAAAAACGGATCGAATGCTGATGGGATGGGAAATTCCTGCCTCTTGGTTCCAATCCCTCAACGCGTTTTTTATCATCACTTTGGCAGTGGTGGTAGGTGGCGTTTGGATGCGTTTGAAAACCAAAGGAAAAGAAGCATCCTCTATCTTTAAAATTGCCGTGGGAATTCTGATTATGGGATTTGGTTTTCTGTTCATGCGTTTTGCCGCTGCGGAATACGAGTTGTTGGGGTATTCTTCCATGTACTGGTTGGTTCTGGCCTATTTGTTTCATACGGTAGGAGAGTTGTGTGCCTCGCCCGTGTCTTTGTCCTACATTACCAAACTCGCCCCCGAAAAATACGCCGCCTTGATGATGGGGCTGTATTTTGCCGCCTCAGGCTTGGGAAACAAATTGGCAGCCAATATTGGAGGCAATGCCGAAGCGGCAGGTGAAAAAGCAACTTTCACGGGAATTTTTGTTTTTTGTACCCTGTTTGCCTTGTTGATTTTTGCTATCCTAAAACCCCTCAAACGCCT